>JAGCXP010000050.1 GCA_017961345.1 Bacteroidales bacterium
CGGGCAGACAGAGATGATCCTCTCCCAGGTTCCGGAGGATGCCGGCGCCCAGGTGCAGGCGCAATTGGAGCAGTTGCAAACCATCGGCGCAGGGGCCTGGCTCATCGGGCTTTGGGAAAGGTTTTCCGCCCTGATCCTTCATATAGGCCTCTCCCTGTTGGTTTGGGTGGCCGTGCGCAAAGGCGGAAAATGGCTGTGGCTTTTCCCCGCCGCGATTCTCCTGCACGCAGCTGTCGATGCGGGAGCCGTCCTGCTCCAGAAATCTGTCGGCATGGTGCCGCTCGAGTTCATCGTCATGGCCGTGGCCATCGCCGTCGCCGCGATGGGATATATGGTTTCCAAGAAATTGTCACCGGTCGTTTGACCTGTAAATATCGTCAATCATGCAATTCATCGTCAAAGCCTACGACGGAGCAGGTATGCTGGAAAAGAGGATGGCGGTCCGTCCCCGCCACCTGGAAGGAATGGCCCGGCTGGGTGCTCACGTCATCTGCGCCGGAGGATTGCTTGACGAGTGCGGCAAGATGAAAGGATCCGTGCTGGTCATGGATTTCGCCGACCGCAGCGAACTTGACGAGTACCTCTCCGGAGAACCCTACGTGCAGGAGCATGTCTGGGAGAAGATCGAAATCGAACGGATCAACGTAGTCATCCCCGGCCCGAAAGCCACTCCTTGAGCCCCCTGCGTCTCACGCATCCTCAGAATAGGCCTGTTTTGAGGACAACCCGTCTTTTTTTCGCTACTTATCCTCAATTCACTGCGTTCCTGAGGACAAATCACATTGATTCAGGGTAAAGCTGGTTCAGGTAAATCCTATTTGATCGGTTTTTGAACTCAAGCATTCGGTAAGGCGGATTACAGGATACCATTGGAATAATGTAAACAATTAATTAACTTTAACTTTTGAAGTTTGTAGCACTTCTTATTTGAATTCACTTTTAACCTTTATTGACGAGTATGAAAAAGATCTTTACAACCCTACTTGCCGCATCGCTGATGCTGCTTGGAACCCAGGCCTTCGCCCAGATTTCCGTGAATGCCGGTTATCTGAATTCCACCGTCAAGGTCGGGAACGCTGATCCTTCCAAAGCCAATGGCGGCTTTGCCGGTGTTTCCTATAACGTTCCGGTCGCCGGTGGTCTCTGTGTTGCTCCCGGCCTGTACTATTCCATGATTACCTCCAAGTCGACGTCCTCCCTTGGCAGCACCTTATCCGCTTCCGGCATTTTCACGGAGCACGCAATCAACGTCCCCCTGTATCTGAACTACGGAATTGAACTGGCCAATGATACCAATGTCTTTGTTTTCGGTGGCCCCACCGCGCAGTTTGGCCTCTCTTCCAAGATGAAGTATGAGGCCAGTGCCGGCGGTGCGAGCAACGTTACCCGCGTCGACAATTACGACAATGACAACTACAACCGTTTCAACGTGTATCTCGGCGGCGGTATCGGTTTCCAGATTTCCGCAATCCAGATCACCGTGGGCTACGACTACGGCATGATAAACCTGTACAAGGGAGACAATGCCCCGAACGCCCATCGTTCCAATTTCAAGATCGGTGTCGGTTACGCCTTCTAGATTTTGTTCCGGCGCTCTTCTGCGAATACCCCGGCTGGGACAGGAAATGACTGATAATCGCCGGCTATGGATCATAGATTGCTCGTACAGTCGCTCACAAAGTTTCTGCTTGGCGTAGCCATCATCGGCGCGTTGCTGTTCCTGTCGGCCGGATCATTGCATTATTGGCAGGGATGGCTGCTGATGGGAATTCTTTTCATTCCTATGTGTTGCGCCGGATTCGTGATGATGGCAAAGAATCCGGAGCTGCTCCGGAAGCGGTTGAATGCAAAAGAGGAAGAGAAGGCGCAGAAGGCAGTTGTAAAACTGAGCGGCCTGCTGTTCGTCGCCGCTTTCGTCGTGGCCGGCCTCAACTGGCGTTTTGGCTGGTGTGTACTGCCGGACTGGGCCGTATGGGTGTCGGCCGGTCTGTTTCTGATCTGCTATCTGCTCTACGCCGAGGTCTTGCGGGAGAACACGTACTTGTCCCGGACCATCGAGGTCCAGGAGAATCAGAAGGTGATTGACACGGGACTTTATGGAATCGTCCGCCATCCGATGTATATGGCAACGACGGTCCTGTTCCTGGCAATGACGCTGGTACTTGCTTCGCCGTTTTCTTTCCTCATCATGTTGTTTTACATCCCGCTGATCGCCGTGCGGATTAATAATGAGGAAAAGGTCCTCGAAGAAGGATTGGAGGGTTACAGGGAGTACCGGAAGAAGGTGAAGTACAAAGTGATACCGTTCATCTGGTAGATTCGGGCTCTCCTCTTTTTTGAAACGAAATGTCGTTGACAGTTCTCCAGCTTGATATTGTCTACTTTCGAAACTTATCATATGGATTTAACAGCAATCATAACTTCTATACTGACACTTCTTGCGGGAATCGGCGTGTTCCTGATCGCGTGTCAGATGATGAGCTCCAACCTGGAAGCCGCGAGCTCTGAAAGGCTCAAGAAACTCTTCTCCAAGGCTTCTGACAACAAGCTGCTGGGTGTGGGAATCGGTGCCCTGGGAACGGCTGCCATCCAGAGTTCCGGCGCCACCACCGTGATGACCATCGGCTTTGTCAATGCCGGAATCATTTCCCTCGCACAAGCGGCGACGATCATATACGGCGCCAACATAGGTACCACGGTCACGGCCCAGATTGTAGCCCTGGGTATGTTCGGCGGCAATTCCGTATCTACCAGCGTTATTTTCTCCGCATTTGCCGGACTCGGCGCTTTCCTGGGCATCTTCGCCAAGCGGAGCAGCTACAAGACCATCGGCGGTATCCTCGCTGGATTCGGTCTGCTGTTCGTGGGTTTGGAACTGATGAGCGGCTCCATGGAGGACTTCGCGGCACTGGACGGC
>JAGCXP010000051.1 GCA_017961345.1 Bacteroidales bacterium
AGAAGAGTTAATTCCCTTTCTACTTATCAAAGCGAAGCGATAAAGGCCTGCATGTAGTCCATGTGGGCGAGCACGCTGTGGAAGAGGGCAACCTGGTTGCGGGTGCGGACGAGGTTGTGCTCGGGATACTTTATCTTATAATAGGTATCGCCGTTAAGCCAGTCGGTGAAGAAGCGGACGGCCTGCATGTAGGGAAAGAGCAAGGTCCCGTAGGGCAGGTGCTCTTTTTCAATGGGGGTAAGGAAACGGGCGCCGCGAAGATATCCCCTGGCGAAGGCCTCGAAAATGTCCTTGCGGAAGGCTACCTTTTCAATGGCGGGATCGTCTTCGGCGACGGCGTTGGCGGCGGTGCGCAGGAAATCGCCGAAATCGGAGAATACGAAACTGGGCATGACGGTGTCCAGATCAATGACGCAGAGCACCTTACCGTTTTCGTCGAACATCATGTTGTTGACCTTGGTGTCGCAGTGGCAGATCCGTTTGGGAAGTTTGCCTTCGCGGTACAGCCTCTCTGCCAGGCACATCTGCTCTTTGTACTGCATCAGATCCTCCAGGATAGCCCGGGCTTCGGGTTCCCTGAGCCGTCCGGCCTTGTCTTCGGCCACGGCCTCATCGAGTTGCCGGGCCCGAAGTTCCATATTGTGAAAGTCGGGAATGGATTCGCCGAGTTTCCGGGGGATGTCGGAGAGATAGTCTTCGAACTTGCCGAAGGCTTCCCCGGCGAATTCGGAGTATTTGGGGTCGACGGTATCGTAGACAAACGCCCGGGGGATGAAAACGGAGATGCGCCAGTAGGAGGTCCCGTCGAAGTAGTAGGTCTTGTCCTCCCCTTTCAGGGGCACAAAGCGGAGGACCTTCCGTTCGATGTCGTCTTCGCCCGCAGCCACCAGTTTGGCGCGGATATGTTCGGTGACGGCGACGAGGTTGCTCTGGAGCAGGTCGACGTCTTTGAAAATGGCATTATTGATGCGCTGGAGGACGTAGTCGGGGCTATCCCCTTCCGTTTCCACCTTATATGTGTCATTGATGAGCCCGTTGCCGAGGGGTTTGACCTGCCGGACCGTTCCCTGGATATCGAAACGGTCGACGAGTTCGTTCAGATGGTCCATCAGTTATCAGTTTTCTTTACATAGAGGGTGCAGTGGCAGATGTCCTTCTCGCGATAGTCCGAGCAAGGGCATTTTTTGTCGTACCCGTCGTTGTGGCAGGGGCACTCCCCACCGTTCATTTCAATGCGTTTGGTAATCGCGGCGACCACCTTTTCGTTGGGGTTGAGCATCCAACCCGGTTTGATGTAGAATTTGTCCATATCTGCAAAGGTAAACAATTTTTCCAAGTTTTTCTCCAGACGCTTCGCGGTCCTTCGGACAAATGATCGAAAAAACTCTCCCTGCCGCTGCCTGTTTCGGCGAGATGGGCGGCTACCTTCCGATTTGGGCTATGCCACCTCCAAAAATTTTGTAAAAATCCGACTAATGAGTTATTTTTGCGCCGCAAAAACGAAAACGACACCGGATATATGAAACGAATTCTTATCTGCGTTATGGTTGCCGCTATCGGCATCATCGCTCTTCATTCCTGCGGAACCGCGAAACAAATGGCACTTTGCGTCATTCCGGAAACCATTTGCGGACACACCTTCGGGGAAAGCCCGGAAAAATCCGTTGAAATCGACCGTAGCATGAATCAAAACGTTCCTCGCCCCTATGGTTTACCTTCGGTGGAATTCGGCGGATTTTATTGGGACAGGATTTTTCTAAGGCACAACCTGGATAAAGCCCTATATCAAATTGAGTTCCTGAGCAGGGACGGCGGCGAACACCAGTACGAAGAAGTAAAGTCGATGCTTCAAGAAAAATATTCCCGCTATGCCAAGTATGTCGTTCCCTTTGAGGGACAAGATAGCACTATGACCTACTTCGGCTACGAGAGCGGCCGCAGAACTGTGACGCTGCGACTTGTTGGGAAAATCGTCACTCTCAAATATTATGACAGCCTTTATTCCTATGAGGAATCGCAAAAAAGAAAGGCGATAAAAGAGTTGTAAAGTAAAAGCCGTTACCCAACGGCTTTTTTTGTGTCTTAACTTTGCCGCCCAAAGGCCTCCCCTCGCCTTTGGCGATGCTGTCGCCGCCCCTCGCCTTCGGCACGGCAGGGAGTTTTTTTCTCCAGACGCTTCGCGGTCCTTCGGACAAATGATCGAAAAAACTCTCCCTGCCGCTGCCTGTTTCGGCGAGATGGGCGGCTACCTTCCGATTTGGGCTATGCCACCTCCAAAAATTTTGTAAAAATCCGCCGAAAAAGTTATATTTGTGCAGCAAGCAAAAAAATAAGACTTTAATGAAATCATTTCATACATGGGTGCCTATTGTCACCCTCTTGGTTATGTTTGTTGCATCTTGTGGCACGACGGCCAAGAAGGAAAAGGCCGTCAAGGAAGAAAACCCCATCCCGGAAAAGATTCTTGGATGTAAGTTCGGGAGGAGTTTATTCTCTGTCAAGAATACTATGGACAGGACAAAACTCGTCCGTGAAAAAGAGCACGAGCTTACCTACCGTGACATCTCGTTCGGCGGTTCCGATTGGGATTACGCCTCTTTCATATTCAACGTCAAAAACCAGTTACAGGAGGTTTACTTTCAAAGACATCACGAACTTGAGACGAGGGCAATGAGCGATTATCAGGGCGTCGCTGCCTTGCTGATGATGAAATATAGCATTCAAATGGTTCCTTTTTCCGGGGTGAAATTTGATACGTTGAGAACAGACGGTCTCACCAAAGGAGGTCTCATTTTTTCAAAGGATAACCGTAGTGTGACCGCCAGGATGAACCTTGGTCAGTCCTATAGCGGGAAACTCTTGTGGTATTGCAACCTCATCTATGAAGACCGGAAATATTCCTACGAAAACATCAAAAAAGCGTTGAAAGAACTATAATAGTAGCCGATAACGACACCAACAAATGGCACTTTTTAAACGAGTCTTTTCAACGGATTTCTTGCGGATTTGGATTTTATTGCTACCTTTGCAGTGGAATCGTCACGGGGAATTCGGAAAGGGTTGACAACCCTCTCAAGGAGACTTGATACGAGCCCCATTTCAGAAAGTCGCAGCCTAGGCGACTTTTTTTTATTTTCTGCTCCCGGGGACTGTAATACAATACTGAATATATTCACCACTGTTCTTCTGTTTTCCAACAGTTAGCTTTCGCGGGCCTAGTCTTAGAATAATAATCTCAGAAAACATTTTCTGGTTCTTATCCTCTTGCTTTCTGGGTTTGCGTTCAGACATGACAGCATTCTCCATCAACTCCTCCAAATGCATCACGGCCTCTGTTGACTCATAGGTTCCAGACGCATGACCGACCGTCTCATTAATCGACTGAAACTTGACGTGGATATACGCATTCAACGATTTATTCCACACCTTCTTGTCCGGATGGGCTGCAATCCAGTTGGCATAGAAATCTTTGATGATTTGTCGGCGGGCTTTGATGTCATCCCGGCTGTTTCCCCTCGGAATCTCCATAGCGTCATTCTTTGGAGGCAAAGGTAAGCAGGAATCCACTGTCTGAAAAGGACACTTTTTGTCCGAGGGGAAATCTTTTGTCCCATTATTGCTAGCAAGAACGCCAAAAGCTGCCCCCTCGCCTTCGGTGCTGGCCTTGCCGCCCCCCCGCCTTCGGCCCGGCAGGGAGTTTTTTTCTCCAGCGAAGAATATTTCTTGGGATTTCAGAAATTATGCATATATTTGCTGTGAAAAAGTCCTGCTCGGAAGCGAAGGCCCTAGTTCCACTAAGGCGGTTTATGTAGCTTAAGCGGGGCTTTTTTTATTCATCTCTCAGTCCGAAATTCCGATGTCATAAATTTCCAGTGGCGATATGGCATAGTCCAATAGTCCTGCGAAATGACAATCGGTGTAGTCTTGCTAATATCGAAAAGGAGAATATCATCGGATTCTCGGATTAATTGAAGGATGTGGTTAAATAGTTTCTCTTTAGCAATAGTTCGGCGACCTCTCTCAGCGGAACCCTCGGGGACAACCTCGTTCTTTCTATTGAGCATAAAAGACATAGAGCCTAGCACGATATCCATACACTGTTGAATAGAATGCTTTTCTGAATTAATCTCCACAATGTCATCCGGACGGATTTTAAGGTGCGCTTTTCGGAATCTGGAGTGTCGCTGCAGCGACAAAATATGAGACTTGAAAGCGGCACGCTGGTCTAGAGGATAAGGGATTTCATCAAAATATAGCCGCAAGTAAACGGGCGCGTCATCCGGTCCATCGTGATAGATTAGTCCGAAAGCATTCTTGACGAACTGATAATATAAAAGAGAATATTTGTTATGAACCTGCTCTGGGCTAAGATTTGAGGGAACTTGTGATGTTTCACGGAACATAATACGAACTTTGAGCTGACCTCCTTTTATGAAAGAGAAAAACAAGTTCATCATCTGTTTATATTTATCCAAATAATTCTCTGTCACCTTAACCCATTTTATTTCTCCTCTAAGATTGAGTTCCTGTTTTTTTTCATCCACGGCCTCCCTAATATTGTCAAAATCTTGATTACGGACAAGCACTCCGCCGAAAAAATCGGTGTAGTATTTGCCGCTGCTGACAGACTCGTCACAATAAATGACATACTCCATAAAAGACTATTTTACAATGAGATAACGAAAATGAAACGCCGGTCAACACTTACGCGTTTCCTAACTGAAAAAAAGGATTGTGAAGGGAGCATCATCCGGAAGGGAAGAGTTTTGCTCCTGATTTCATTTCCGGCCGATTCCACGACCGTCTTTTTGCTCATTACAAAGATAGCGAATTCTCCGAACTCTGCAAATTTGTAACCCAACGGCTTTTTTTGTGTCTTAACTTTGCCGCCCAAAGGCCGCCCCTCGCCTTCGGCACGGCAGGGAGTTTTTTTCTCCAGACGCTTCGCGGTCCTTCGGACAAATGATCGAAAAAACTCTCCCTGCCGCTGCCTGTTTCGGCGAGATGGGCGGATGCGTCATTTTATGTATATCTTTGCACAAGCAACAAATTTCACTATGAGCGAAGACCTTAAAGATATCCAATTTGCACCGATTAAGGACCACAAATATGCGCAGTGGTTCCAAGAAGTACGATACGAGACCAAAATGCTCTCGGAAGCGGAACGGAAAGAATTTATAAGTGTAATGGACGAGGGAATTGCCGAGTATTCCGAAGGTCTTTCATTAATGTATGAAACAATAGAAAACAGCAGGGATAAGCATGACTCATACCACGAAATCGACTATGTCGTAGCATCCGTGACACTATTTGTATTAACGACCATGATTGACTGTATGGTTATCAGTAAATATTATGTTTGTGCAGACAACGATTACGAAAAGCGTTTTATGCGAGGGAAGATGAAGGTAATCTTGAACGAAGGCTTCAAGAAGCTTTACGGTTTCGAGAAGAACACCCATAAACAATCCGAATGGAACCGTCTTCTTCCGTATATGAGCCGCTTCCCAGAAGTTATTAATTACCAGCACCAAAGGCTGACCAACCTCCTTGAAAAACATGCCAAATCATCCTCCTGGTGGAAAGACGAACGCGACCTTGAGACACATCTTGATACGGAAAAATTGTATATCTCCCGACAAGAAGAAATCATTGATAGCGAAGTGATGAAAGGGCTAATGAAACTTTTTGACACACTGCTTGCCGTAAACTGCTTCCTATGGAATCTTCACTCCTGCCTTTACAATTTCCTCGTCGATAAATATTATCGTGGAGAATTGAAAGAAGAATAGGATGTTTCTAAAACTTTTTCGCTAAATTTTTGGGAGATAGCATCCCTTATTAATTGCATTAAGCGAAATGACAGCACAAAGCGAACAGGCGCTTGAAAACGGGCTGATTTCGACCTTACAGGACATGAGCTATGAGTATGTCCAGATCAAGGAAGAAACTAATTTATACAGCAATTTCAAAGCGCAGCTTGAAAAACATAATGCCAAGGCCTTGGCAGAAATAGGCCGCACTTCTTTCACGGACAAAGAGTTCGAGAAGATCTGCATCTATCTGGAAGGTGGCACCCTCTTCGAGAAATCCAAGAAGCTTCGTGACCTTTTCCCGATGGAGACAGAGGATGGTCAGCATCGTGTCTGGGTAGAATTCCTGAATAAGAATCACTGGTGCCAGAACGAATTCCAGGTATCCAACCAGATTACCATTGAGGGCCGCAAGACCTGCCGTTACGATGTCACTATCCTGGTCAACGGCCTTCCGCTGGTCCAGATTGAACTCAAGAAACGCGGCGTAGAACTCAGGCAGGCCTATAACCAAGTTCAGCGCTACCAGAAGACTTCCTTCCGCGGCCTGTTCGACTACATCCAGATTTTTGTCATCTCCAATGGCGTCAATACTCGCTATTTTGCCAACAATCCAAATTGCGGCTACAAGTTCACCTTCAACTGGACACTCATCAATAATGAGCCGGTGAACGACCTCAGCCAGTTCGCTGCTCATTTCTTCGACAAATGCACACTGGGCAAGATGCTCAGTAAGTACATCGTCCTCCACGAAGGTGACAAATGCTTGATGGTCCTGCGCCCGTACCAGTATTATGCTGTAGAGAAGATCCTGGACCGCGTACAGAACACAAACAAGAACGGTTACATCTGGCACACCACCGGTGCCGGCAAGACGCTCACATCCTTCAAGGCAGCCCAGCTGGTCGCTGAACTTGATGGCATAGATAAAGTCCTCTTCGTTGTAGACCGCCATGATTTGGATACTCAGACCAAGAGCGAATACGAGGCCTTTGAGCCTGGTGCCGTGGATGGTACAGATGATACCTATGAGCTGGTCAAGCGACTCAACTCAGACAAGAAAATCATCCTCACGACTATCCAGAAGCTGAATACCGCCATCAAGAAAGACTTCTACAACAAGCGGATTCAGGACCTTCGGGACAAGAAGTTCGTGATGATATTCGATGAGTGCCACCGCAGCCACTTCGGTGAATGTCACCGCAACATCGTCAATTTCTTCCGGAATCTCCAGATATTTGGCTTCACCGGCACGCCAATCTTCCCGGAGAACGCCAAGCAGGATATCACCACCTATGAGGTCTTCGGTGAGTGCCTGCACAAGTATATGATCAAGGATGCCATCGCCGATGAAAACGTCCTTGGCTTCCTGGTCGAATACTATCAGGGCAAGCTGGACGCCAACGAGCAGAGCGACATACGTATGAAGACCATTGCGGAGTTCATTGTCAACAACTTCCGCAAATCCACCTTCAACGGTGAATTCAACGCCCTTTTTGCCGTGCAGTCCGTCCCGATGCTCCTGAAATATTACAAGATTTTCAAGGACCTGCAGCCGGACATCAAAATTGCAGCCATCTTCACCTATGCGCCCAATGCCAGCCAAGACGATGCCAAGACCGGCATGAACCAGGGCTTTGAATCAGACTCCGTACAGGCCGATGAACTGCAAGCCATAATGGATGACTACAACGCCAATTTCGGCACGGCTTTCACCACGGACAATTTCGGAGCTTACTACGACGACATCAACGAGCGTATGAAGAAGCGTAAGGCTGGGATGGAGCCCATTGATCTGCTGCTGGTCGTGGGTATGTTCCTCACCGGCTTCGACGCCAAGAAACTGAACACGCTCTATGTGGATAAGAACCTGGAGTACCACGGACTCCTGCAGGCCTTCAGCCGTACCAACCGTATCCTGAACGAGAAGAAGCGCTTCGGCAAGATCCTCTGCTTCCGCGACTTGAAGGACAAGGTGGATGAATCCCTCAAACTCTTCTGCGACGGAGACCCCAATGTGGGTGTCCAGCGTCCGGAATTCAAGCAGGTCAAGCGGGAACTGAACGAACTCAGTGAGGCCTTCCTCCAGAAGTACCCTACAATGGAATCCGTGGACGCTCTCAAGAGCGAATACGACAAAAAGAAATTCCTTCTGGCCTTCCGTGATATCATCAAGAAGCACGCAGAAATCCAGATTTACGAAGATTACGACGCAAATGATCCCGGACTGATTCTTACTGAGCAGGAGTACAACGACTACCGCTCTAAGTACCTGGATATGACCGTCGGCTTTATCAAGGAAGACAATCCGGACGAACCGCACCTGCTGGAAGAACCTTCAGTTGAATACGGTCCAGAGGGCAGACTGGAGGATATTGACTTCTGCCTGGAACTCCTTCATAGCGATGTAATCAACGTTGCCTACATCCTTTCTCTCATCAACAATCTGAATCCTTCCGACGCCGACTACGAGCAGAAGCGTCAGGAGATCCTTGATACCATGATCAAGGATGCTACCATGCGCAAGAAGACGCAGCTTATTGACGGCTTTATCAAGCGCAATGTAGACTATGATAAAGAGGGATTCCAGCGGGCAAAAGCAGACGGCACCATGGATCTGGAGAGCCGCTTGAAAGACTACATCATCGAGAAGAAGACTGAGGCCGTTGAGGACCTGGCCGCCGTGGAAGGCGTAGATCCGGAAGCCTTGGGCAAGTATATGTCCGAATATGACTACTTGGGCCGTGAAAAGCCGGAAATCATCCAGGAAGCCGTCCGCAAAAAGAAAATGGGCCTGCTGGCCCGCAGCGCCACTGTGCGCCGCATCGTTGAGAAGATGCGTGAAATCATTGAACTGTTTAATTGGGAGTAAATAATGAGCGAAGAACTACAACAGCGCCTGCGCACCCAACTCTGGGATGTCGCTAACAAACTCAGGGGCAATATGACCGCTGGGGACTTTATGTACTTTACCCTCGGCTTCATTTTTTATAAATACCTGTCGGAGAAAATTGAGTTATACATTGATGATCAGCTCAGTGAAGACAACCTGACATTCAAGCAGGCCTGGGCTTCTGATGACCAGGAGCTGAAGAGCGAGATTCAGAAAGTTTGTATGGAAGACCTCGGATACTTCATTGAGCCTGAATATCTCTACTCTTCCATCATCGAAAGCATCAGCCACAAAGAGAACATCCTACCCCAGTTGGAACGCAGTTTGAAGAAGATTGAAGACAGCACCATTGGTCACGACAGCGTGGACGATTTCGGTGGCCTGTTCTCTGATATTGACCTAGCATCCCCGAAACTAGGCAAGACGGCCGACGACAAGAACAAGCTCATTAGCGATGTGCTGGTTGCCCTCAACGGCATCGATTTCGGCCTTGAGGACGCGCAGGACATTGACATTCTAGGCGACGCCTACGAATATATGATTGGCCAGTTTGCCGCCGGCGCCGGTAAGAAAGCCGGTGAGTTCTACACGCCCCAGGAGGTGAGTCAGATCCTTTCCGAGATTGTGATTACCGGTAAGACCCGCCTTAAAAACGTGTACGACCCAACCTGTGGCAGTGGTTCGCTGCTTCTCCGCACTGCCCGCAATGGTAATGCGGACGAGATCTTTGGTCAGGAAAAGAACCCTACCACCTTCAACCTGGCCCGAATGAACATGCTGCTGCACGGTGTTAAATACAAGGACTTCGACATCCAGAACGGCGATACCTTGGAAAAAGATGAGTTTGGTGACCGCCAGTTCGACGCAGTTGTCGCAAATCCGCCCTTCTCAGCCGAGTGGTCGGCCGACGCCAAGTTCAACAACGATGACCGTTTCAGCAAGGCCGGTGTCCTGGCTCCGAAATCAAAAGCGGACTACGCCTTCATCCTCCACATGATTTACCACCTCAATGACGGCGGTACAATGGCTTGCGTAGCGCCTCACGGGGTCCTGTTCCGTGGCGCTGCAGAGGGCAAAATTCGTCAGTTCCTCATTGAGAAGAAAAACTACATCGACGCCATTATCGGTCTCCCGGCCAACATCTTCTACGGCACCAGCATCCCCACTTGTATCCTGGTGATGAAGAAGTGCCGCAAGGAGGATGACAACATCCTCTTCATCGACGCCAGCAAGGAGTTCGAGAAGGTCAAAACCCAGAACAAGCTGCGTCAGGAGCACATCGATAAGATTGTTAGCACATACCGGGAGCGTAAGGAGATTGAGAAGTACAGCCATTGTGCTACGCTCCAGGAGATCAAGGACAATGATTACAACCTCAACATCCCGCGCTACGTTGATACCTTCGAAGAGGAGGAAGAGATTGACATTAAGGCCGTGATGAGCGAGATCAAGGAGCTGGAGGCAAAGAGGGCTGAACTGGACGCCCAGATTGACGTGTACCTCAAGGAACTCGGCATTATCTAATCCCTAATCAATTATTTGACTGACAGACAATCGTTATGAGTGATACTCAGAAACATACAAAACCCAATGTCCCGAATTTGAGATTCCCGGGATTCAGTGGTGAGTGGGAGAAAATTACAATCGGGCAGATTTGTAATATTGTAGGAGGTGGGACACCTGATACCAATACTAAGGAGTACTGGAATGGAGACATTCAGTGGTTCACGCCATCAGAAGTCGGAAAAGAAAAGTACGTTTCAGATAGTATTAGAACCATTTCAATTGATGGGTTGAAAAACTCAAGTGCAAAGCTGTTGCCGCCATATTCAATTTTATTGTCTTCTCGTGCTACGGTTGGCGAATGCTCGATTAATCTTAATGAATGTTGTACTAATCAGGGATTCCAGTCTGCGGTGCCCAATGTAGATATCACTTCTACAGAGTTCCTTTATTATCGCCTTCTTACCCATAGACGGGAATTCATAAAGAAAGCATGTGGGTCAACATTCCTTGAAATCTCAGCAAAACAGATTTCCAAGCTAAATACTTTTATCCCAGCGAAGTCTGAGCAAGAAAAGATTGCGGCTCTTCTTTCAATGATAGATGAACGAATCTCCATCCAAAGCAAGGTGATTGAGGATTTGAAAAAGCTAAAGACTGCGATAGAAGAAAGGATTATTAAACTGGTTCAAGGCAAGCAAATAAGCCTTGGAGATATTCTTGAAGAGAGGAATGAAAAAAGTACAGAGAACAATCAATTTGAGGTACTTAGCTCGACCGTGACAGGAATCTTCAACCAGAGAGAGTACTTCAATAAGGACATCGCAAGCGCGAATAACTCTGGCTATAAGATTGTTCGTCGAGGTGATATTGTTTTAAGCCCCCAGAACCTTTGGATGGGCAACATCAACTATAATGACTGTTTCGAGATTGGGATTGTCTCCCCGTCTTACAAGGTCTTTTCCATTCGAAAAGCTTTTAACGAGAGATATGTTTCATTCCTCCTAAAAACGAAGAAAGCCTTATGGGAATACTCTCTTGTTTCAGAGCAAGGAGCCAGCATTGTTCGACGCAATTTGAACCTTGAGAGTTTCTTGGAAATATCCTTTCCTATTCCTTCATATATCAAGCAAAAGGAAATTGGAGACATGATTTCAGCTGTCAATAGTAAACTGCTGCTCGAGCAGAAGTTGCTGAACTCCCTTAGTAGACAGAAGAGCTATCTTCTCAATAGTATGTTTATATAAATAGATGAGAGAGAAGGTATTGCTTCTGATTTAAGAGTGCAAACAAATAGTTTTCCTCAATCTGGAATTTCTTATTTAGACAGTTTATCTTTTCACTTATACCTTTCTGCTGCACTAACGATGGAAGTGATATGGGTATATTGCATAATCCTTCAAAGGAGAGACACATCCTCACACTGCCTTCAAGCCTTTTTCCCACTTCCAGCGAGAAGTATTTTGTACTAAAAAACTGTTCAAGAAATTCAGGAAGGACAACCTCTCCGCATCGGAAACATATATACATTGGGCTTACGATACCCTTCTCAATTCTCTTGAGCCGTGCTATTGAACCGACATTGATTCTTGCAGGATTATAAGCAAAATCATTCAATCTCACTACTTTGTAGTTAGTGGTGTCTTCACTTGCAATGGAACGCTCTTCAAATTGTTCGGCTTGTGAAATAAAGCCATAGCGATTGCTGACAGACAATACATTCTTTGTATTACCGTCCTTATTCCTTGCTGACAACTGTTCAATGATGTCCCCAATCCGGCAATTAGGGGTGGATTCGTTGTAGAGACGGTCACAAAGCGCAGTCCTAAGTGTTTATTTATCCCTAAACCTTGCAAAGATTTTGACTCTCGGACGAAAATCGTTACCTTTGGTTCTATAATATTTGAGGCTATGGACAACGAACAGGGACTGATTATCTATAACACTCCGGATGGGAGGAGTAAGGTGGCTTTGATGGCTCGGGATGGAATGGTATGGTTGAACCAACAGAGCATCGCAGAACTTTTTGGGACCTCAATCCCCAATATCTCCATACACATATCTAACATCTTCAGAGATAGGGAATTAGATAGAGATTCAGTTGTTAAGGATTATTTAACAACTGCCGCTGATGGCAAGCCATATCATGTAATGTTCTATTCGCTACCGATGATTCTTGCCATTGGATATAAAGTCAAGGGAATCCGCGGTATACAGTTCCGCCGCTGGGCCACAGAGCATCTTTCGGAGTATTTGGTGAAAGGGTTCACGATGGATGATGATCGTCTGAAGAATCCAGATGGTCGCCCGGACTACTTTGATGAACTCTTGCTACGTATTCGGGATATACGGGCGTCAGAGAAACGATTCTATCAAAAACTACGCGATCTTTTCGCGCTCAGCAGTGACTATGACAAGACAGACAAGGCTACGCAAATGTTTTATGCGGAAACGCAGAACAAACTCCTTTATTCTGTGACTCATAACACCGCAGCCGAGATTGTGTACAACAGGTCTGATGCTCAAAAACCCAATATGGGATTAACTACCTGGAAAGGTTCCATTGTCCGTAAGGGAGATATTATCGTTGCTAAGAACTATCTTTCTGAGGATGAAATTGATACGCTCAACCGGCTAGTAACAATTTTCTTGGAGAACGCAGAACTTCGGGTCAAAGAGCGCAAAGACCTGACCATCAGTTACTGGAAACAAAATGTTAATGCTCTCCTGAGTTTCCAAGGAAAAGATATCCTCTCTGGAAAAGGTTCGGTCTCAAATGACGAAGCAGAGACCAAAGCCAGAGAAGAGTATGAGAGTTTTGATGCACGCAGAAAGCAGTTTGATGCCATTCAAGCCGACCAGGAAGATATTAAGGAACTCGAGGAATGGTCGAAATCAAATAAATAGACTATAACCATTCCACGATTCTCGCCAGTTTACTGTTAGAATTAAGGAAAAGAGTTGACTAATTAAGGCACTTGCTTACGAGACTATAGGGAATTACACGCCCAACACTCTGCTCTCAGAATGTGTCCGATGCTCATCCTCCACATTGAAAGAGAGTGATCTTGCGGAGGAAGGAGCAGTCCCAGCATACGGCGCGGCTGGAATCTCCGGGTTTACTGATGCTGCTCTCGTTAAGGGAGATTCGATTTTGATTACAAAAGACGGCTCTGGCTTCGGAACACTCCGTTATGTGCATGGTCCACATTCTTTCGTAGGAACACTTAATTCAATGACACCCAGCGAGGGGGTCTATCTTCCGTACATTTACTACGCCCTACAGAATGTATGTTTTGAAAGTTATCGGACTGGACAAGCAATTCCACACATCTATTTCAAGGATTATGGAAAAGAGACTATCTATTGTCCGGCTACAAATGACCAAAAACGACTGGCCAAGGGGTTGGAGATGATTGACGCCAAGATCGAAATAGAGAGAGCGTTCCTCCAAGATCTCCATTCGGCAAAGGCATTTTTGCTCTCTGCGATGTTTATATGAACAAAGCTCGGAGTAAATAATCCTTTTGTTTTTCAAGTAAATGCAGATCCCTTTCAAGCCCTTCCCTACGCAGATCCGCCCGCTCAAATAGATTAGAAATAGAACGAATTGTTGCCTCATCGGGAAGCTCCATTGTCATCGGTTCAATCTCGGCGATATAATGACGTTTGTGCTCTTCAGTATTGAGATTTAGGAACTTCAAGTACTCGAAGATATATCGCAAACTAACCGCTTCCTTTGCTGATAAAATCTTTATAGCTGAAGACTTTACCTTGAAGGGAAAATCAACAATCTTGGAATCAAGGGTAAAGTCGTCCAGAATAATGCACGGCCCTTTATCATAAACACCATCAACCTCTTCGGTGTAACCTAAGATAAAAGCCTTATTGGCCGTCAGAACTGGCGTTAAACCATTATTATCAGAGTATTCGGTGTCGGACACGATATACTTCGTCGGCTGTTCGTAGGACAGAACATCAGCAATGGTGACTTCCTTCTCTGACTCTATGGTTGAAAAGATATGGCGACGAAGTGCCTTAATTAAGGATTCATACTTCTCAATCACCTTGTTTTGGATGGCTATGCGCTGGTCGATGAGGTCAAGAAATCTTGAAATCTTGTCTCGCTCATCTTTGTCCTTTGGGAAAAAGAACTCAAAGTCTTTTATATTGGCCGTTGTTATCTGGTTAATTCTGGCCCCAAGATTCTCGCTTACTTGTGAGTAATATCTTTTTGTCGCGAGTAGTTGATGGATAAAGTGATTGTCCGGAGAACGATAGACTAGCATAAATGCCCCGAAAGTCTGGTTGGCATCATTTTCTTTAAGTAGGGCATTTTTCCCAATCAGCTTCGGGCTTCCATTCCTCGCACAAATTAGAAGGTCATCCTTCCTCGTGATAAGGCTTTCTTTGATTCTTTTATTAACACGGACAATATCGCAATAATCAATTTCGCCATCCTTTATGTTAGATGAGCGGAAAACTATCACACCGCCTTCTGGAACGACATCGGCCCGGCTATAAGTCAAACCAATGTAGGGTTCACCGGTCTCTCCCAAAGTATGCTTAACCCATTGTCCCTCGAACCCCGGGAATCTCAAATTCGGGACATTAAGGATAGATTCCTTCGATAGCCGGAACTTTGCGTTTTTAAACTAATTACTTATGGAACAGAAAACAACATTCAGCGCTATCGCCGCGCTTTGGAAGGCGGACAAGAAACAGTATGTCAAGAAATCAACCTATGCGGCATATAGCCTGCTCATTCAGAGCCATCTGCTGCCAGAACTGGGAAAACGGGAAGACATACAGGAAGAAGACGTACAGAATCTGGTGAACCGCAAACTGGCCGCAGGCCTCAGTCAGAAAACCGTCCGGGACATTCTCGTGGTACTCAAGATGATTCTTAGGTATGGCGACAAGCACGGCTTGATGGCTGCTCATCAGATTGATATCATCTTTCCAACGGAGCGTGAAAAAAATGAAGTTGAAGTACTTACGTTGATGAATCAGCGGCAGCTGATGACCTATATCAAGGAGCACTTTACCTTCCTCAACCTGGGCATATTCATCTGCCTCAACGCCGGCCTCCGCATCGGTGAGATCTGCGCCCTGCAGTGGGATGATGTGGATGTCGCATCAGGCGTGATTCGCGTCAACAAAACCATCCAGCGCATATACCTGGTGGACGGGGAGGAGAAGTACACGGAGCTCATCGTGGACAAACCAAAGACCAAGAACTCCATCCGGGAGGTTCCCATGACGCGTGACCTTCTGTCCCTGGTCCGTCCACTGAAGAAGATTGTCCGGGGAGATTTCTACGTGCTTACCAATGCCGCTACGCCAACGGAGCCTCGCACATACCGTTGCTATTTCAACAAACTCCAGCAGCAGTTGGGCCTACCCAAAATGCGCTTCCACGGTCTTCGGCATAGTTTTGCCACCCGTTGCATTGAGAGCAAATGCGATTACAAGACCGTCAGCGTACTCCTCGGTCACTCCAATATCAGTACCACCTTAAACCTCTATGTCCACCCGAACCTGGAGCAGAAACGCAAGTGCATTGATACTATGGGGAAAATGCTCAAGTAGCCCAATCGTATTTATCGAAAATTTTAAGTATTTTTGTAAGCAACACTAAAAAACAATACTATGAACAAGGAAACTGGTTGCATATACATCCTCACCAATCCATCTTTTCCGGAATATGTTAAAATTGGCTATGCCACAAATCTTGAAAACCGGCTGAAACAACTCAATAGGAGTGAAACCATCCCGTATGCATTTCGCGCCTATGCCATCTATGAAGTCGATAAATCTCTGACCGATAAGGAACTCCACAAACTCATTGACAAGTTAAATCCAGATCTCAGAACCATTGACAACTTCGATGGGAAAGCCCGTGTCAAAGAGTTTTATGCCATGTCTGCAGAAGACGCATACGGTCTCTTGGAGTGCATAGCCAAAATTTCCGGAACAACCGACCGCCTTAAGAAGGTCAAACCGGAGGGGCACGAGATTATTGATGAGCAGACGGCCGCAGAAATCAAAGAAACTGCACGCCGCGGCCCCTTCCGCTTCGGAGAATGTCATATTCCTATTGGGGCGGAATTGATTTTCGCAGATGATCCTTCAATCAAAGTTACTGTCCTTGATGATCGTCACATTAAATATGGGAATGAGACCACCTCGCTCAGTGCCTTGGCCCAACGTATTAAAGGTTTTGATCATCCCATTCAAGGGACTTTATACTTTACGTACAAAGGCGAACTGCTTACCGCTCTTCGCGACCGTTTAGGGAAATAAGAATGGTGGAAGGAAATACCCTTACGTTCCACTGGGCCGACAAAGACTGGGTGTTCGTAAAGAAGAAAAATTGAACGATATAATGCAAAATAATTATCTTTGCACTAGGATTCGTCGAAGGGGAATTCGCGTGAGGGATGACAACCCTCCCAAGAACTTGGTCCGAGCCTCATTCTAAAGCCGTTACCTGACGGCTTTTTTTATGTGCCGCCTTCCCGCCGAAAAAGGCAGCGGCAGGGAGAGTTTTTTCGATCATTTGTCCGAAGGACCGCGAAGCGTCTGGAGAAAAAAACTCCCTGCCGGGCCGAAGGCGGAAGCGGCGGACGCATAAAACTATGCTTGCAAAACTTTCTTTTCTGATTCTGCTACTATTTTTCGCGGCGGCAAATTTGAGGTATCCTCCCACTCCATAAATTTTGTAGCATCATTAATCGGTTCCAAATACAACTCTCCACAGTCCACACAGGTTTTTAATGCTGTTTTGACTCTTGTTACATTTTTAATTTTCTGAGGGAACGGAATGTTCCTTTCTTTGCATTCATCTTCATTTAGCGCAAAAGTGATAGCGAGATTTTGTCCAATATTCAGTTTTGGCACGGGTTCCCCGCTCTCTCTCTTCTCTTTGTTTGCTTTATACCAATTCTGAAGAAAGAGTCCATGGTCTGATATTCTTAATCTTAAATATGTGCCATCTGAATATGAGTAGTCTTTGTATGTGGATATGTCTTCTCTTGTAACACCTATACCCAATAATACAAGGCTAATTATCTCGTCAGAACGGAATTTATGTGTTGATATTTTTGTATTTTCCATAATTCTTTCTAACTTTGCCCTTGAACTCGACAATGGCTTCGAAAGTAGAAAGTTGAAATCCCATTTCGATGGACTATCCTTTGTGCAACAGTTTCAAGGGCGAGCAATCGCTCTTTTTTTATTATAACATTTGCAGAAATGATGAGGACCTGCGTCCTCTTATTTTTTCAATTATTGTTTATGTACTCAGCAATAAACGCATCGCATTCCTCGTCAAATTGCGTGCGTTCGGGAGTACCTTTTGAGCCGAAATCTTCGGCGATAAGGTCTTCGAGGGGTGTGATATCTCGTGATTCCCCTTCTTCGAAGGGTTGTTGAATGCTATTTGAATCCAATGCGCGGGCGTGGCTCATTTTTCTTTTCCTCCAATTGTTTTGCAAGTTGACTAAGAGCGACACAGAGGGAATCTATATCTTTTCGGACATCTTCCGACAGTTCGCTGATTGCGTCCGAATTTTCTTCCTGTTTTATTTGCAACAGGTCTACACGAGCGCGGAGTTCTTTCAATTCCGCCGATACGGAAGAGGCGGCCAGCAAATACTCTCTAGTCCTAACAAATGCGCGCATAATGGCGATGTTGGCTGCTATAGCAATATCGCTATGAAGAACTCCGGAAAGCATGGCGACACCCTGTTCGGTGAAGGCGAATGGTGGCGTAGAGACGTTTCTTTTGGATGCGGTCACAAATTGTGACCGGATATTCTTAACTTCTTCTAATGTCAATTGAAACATAAAATCCGGCGGGAAACGCTTAATATTTCTCTTGACGGCTTGATTCAATGCTTTTGTCTCTACATGATACAACCTGGCCAGATCGAAATCCAGCATCACTTTCTTGCCTCGAATCTCATGGATGAGGTCTTGTACGATAATTACATCATCACTCATGGTGGAAGGACGTTTGCGGAAAGAACGGGCGTTGAAGACAAACGCGCTCACGTTCTACATGAAACCATTCGCAAAAGGTTTCAATGGCATCCCGCAATGTCCATCCGGGTGCATATAGCAGACGTTCGCCATCCTGATAGATGACGTCATAGGCCGTATGACTCGAAAAGGTGATGGGTTCCGACGCCGGAACTGTTTGTACTTTCAGCCGCAGCTTTTCCATAATAATACATTAACAGTTCCATTTGATCGTGGATGGAGAACCAGACATGCGAAGTTACGACAAAAGACCGACTTTACAAATATTATTTTCCCTGCCGGGCCGAAGGCGGGGGGCACTGCACTGTTTTTAGTGCAAATTTTTCTATTTATTGCACAATTTTCAGTGCAAAGTATTATATTTGCAAAAAATAGTTCAAGTCATCGTGATATGGAACGTCTTTACAATACCTTCCGCATTAAGCTCTCGCTCACCCCGATGAGCTATTTTCGTGGTTTCCATGAGAAAATCAACTGGAAAAGTCGTCTTATCTGCATCATGGGCCAAAAGGGAGTGGGCAAGTCCACTCTCATTCTTCAGCATATCAAAAAATTCGACAACCTGGACGAAACTCTTTATGTTTCAGCCGACAATATGTACTTTGCAGGACACACACTTTATGATTTGGCCGGAGTGTTCTTCTCTCAAGGAGGAAAACGCCTATACATTGATGAAATTCACAAGTACAACGGCTGGTCTACAGAAATCAAGAATATCTACGATGACTATCCGACCCTTCAGGTAGTATATTCCGGTAGCAGTCTCCTGGCGCTTAAGCAAGGCAACAAGGCAGACCTTAGCCGCCGCAGCATCCCATACGAAATGCCAGGGTTATCCTTCCGCGAGTTCTTGAACATTCGCAATGGATGGAACCTCAAGACCTCCACACTGGAAGAAATTCTCCTGGGCAAAGTAGATTTTCCTTATGGTGAACATCGCCCCCTCAAATATTACAAGGAGTACTGCCGTAACGGTTTTTATCCTTTCTTCCTGGAAGGCGATGCTGAAATCCGCCTACAGAATGCCATCCTCGCTACGATTGAAGACGATATCCCTCAATATGCCGAAATGACTGTTGCTGCAGCATCAAAATTAAAAAAGTTGATGTATATCCTTGCAAAGAGTGTCCCTTTCAAACCCAGCAACGACACGCTTGGCAGGGATTTGGCACTCAGCCGCAACTCTGTTCCGGATTACATCGCTTATCTTGAAACATCCGGGCTTTTCAACGCCCTTCGAGAGCCTGGTCATAGTGACAACTTACTCTCCAGAATAGAGAAAATTTATCTTGGCAACAGTAATATCGCATATTCACTTTCCGAGGATGGGAGGATCGATGACGGGAATATGCGGGAGACCAACTTTCTTGCTTGGACCAAACAGGTCTGCAAGCCAACTTCATCGAAGATTTCCGACTTCGAGATTGACGGGATTACTTTCGAAGTAGGCGGCAAGAGCAAGAAAGGCAATCAGATTAAAGATGCGGCGGCCGGTTACCTAGTAAAGGATGACCTGGAATATGCATCGGGGCATTCCATCCCTATTTGGATGTTCGGATTCCTTTACTAATTAAACGTGAATAGACCTTTGTAACATTATGAAAAAGTTTTTGACCTTTCTTCTTGTTTTAGCGTGCCTGTCTGTCGTGGCAATCATGACGTGTCCGGACCGTCAGGCACATAAGGATGCCATCCTGGGGGTGGTGAATGAGAGCATCGCGGAATCGGTTGCGCCGGGAGCGGCGGAGCATTCGGCGGACAAGGCGCTGGGGGCGTTGATCGGGTCCCTCGGCTCGGGGATTGCCGGCTGGATGATTGACGGACGGCTGCAGGTGAAGAATCATTTCGTGTGCAGCACCGGGGAGGTGACGGATTTGAACGGGAAGAACAATCTCGTATCAGTGGGCGTGTTCGGCCACGTATTTACTTTCGGGAAGGAACAGTTGAAGAAGGCGCTTACGGGCGCGGAATAGCCTTCCGAAATTTCTTTTGCTCTTTTAATTTTTTTATGTATTTTTGGAGTGTAATTCCAAATTTACATAAATTATGGCTGAAAATTACATCAACAGAACCCTGGAAACGACATTGCTGGAAGCGTGGAAATACTTTCCCGTTCTTGCAGTGACGGGCCCCAGACAGTCCGGTAAAAGCACGCTCATCAGGCACTTGTTCCCTGAGGCTAGCGCCTTCTCTTTGAAAGATATCAATGTGCTCGATTTTGCACTCAACGATCCGCTTGCTTTCTTAGGCCAGACCAGCGAGCCTATTTTCATTGATGAAATCCAGAAAGCGCCCGTTTTGTTGGAATATATTCAGGGGATTGTTGATCGGGATAGTCAGCGGAAATTCATCCTTTCCGGAAGTTCCAACTTCGAATTGATGAAAGGTCTTTCTGAATCGCTGGCGGGAAGAAGCGGTGTGTTCGAATTGCTTCCGATGTCGTTTTCTGAAACGGAGGAATCTGCATCCCGGAAAGATTTGAATACATTGCTTTTCGATGGTTTTTACCCTAGCGTCATCACAGGAAAAAATATCGCAAGTCTGTATTACCCCTCCTATGTAAAGACTTATTTGGAGAAAGATGTCCGAGACCTGTTGAATGTTAAAAACATGATGCAGTTCATGCGGTTCATGAAACTTTGTGCGGCTCGCGTAGGATCCATCTTCAATGCCTCAGAACTTTCCAGCGAGGTTGGCGTTGACAACAAAACCATAAATTCCTGGCTATCCGTCCTACAGGCATCCTACGTGGTTTATCTGCTCCCACCTTATTATGAGAATATCACCAAGCGTCTGATCAAATCCCCCAAACTGTATTTTTGCGATCCCGGACTTGCATGCTATCTTTTGGACATCGAGACTCCCGCTCAACTTTCTCGAGACAAGATGCGCGGAAACATTTTTGAAAATTTTATTGTAATGGAGACCGTCAAACACCGCTTGAATAAAGGGAAGGACGGCGGGGTCTATTTCTATCGGGACTCGAACCAAAATGAGGTTGACCTCCTTCTCAAGGAAGAAGGAGCTATTACCGCCGTGGAGGTAAAATCGTCACAGACTTATTCTTCTTCATTCGAAGATTGCTTAAAAAAACTTCCGGAGTGGCTTCAGACACCCGTTAAAAGAAAAGCCGTCGTTTATACCGGCGAGTTTGAAAACGCAGCGGGGAATATCGAAGTACTCAACTACAAACATTTTACTTTATAAGCCTTCCGTCCCGCTTCGGTCATCAGGCCGCGGGCCTCGAGGTCGGCGCAGCGAAGAAGGTTGCTTTCGGTCCAGTGACTCCCCTTCCGACGGGGAGAAAGGCGCTGGGCCAGACGCCCGTCGGGAAGACGCTTGCAGGTAGAATCGATCCAGCCGAAGCAGAGGGCCTCTTCCACCAGGTCGGCATAGGGAACGGAATCGGTCCGGGGCGGATTGCTGCGGTTCGTGGTGACCCAGCAGTGGGTCGCAGCGGCGTGGTTTTGTTCCAGCCAGGAGCGGAGTTGTTCCCGCGAAGCGTATTCCAGGAGAAGATCGATTTCCATGGCGGCGTCTCATTGCTGAAAGACGAGCCGGCCCTGCGGAGCGGCATACTGACTTCCGACGTGACCGCCCAGTCCCCGCTTGATATAGTCGATGGCGGCGTCGCAGTAGAGCAGTTCGAGTTTGCGAAGGACGGTGCAACCGGCCCAGAGACGGTTGAAACCCCCGTCACGCACGCAGTAGTCGATGGTGGCCACCTTGTAGCGCGCGGAAGGAACGAGGTCTGCCCAAGTGCCGTCCGCCTGCTGGACCTGCACGTAATAACTGCGGGGCGAACCCTCCCGGATGGTGCAACGCAGGCCGGAAAGATGCGGGAAATCGCCATCTTCCTCGTCGGGCGAGCGGCGGGTCGCATATTCAAGAACGGCGAGGATGTCATCCCCGCTCGCCTCTATCTCCCAAAGGTAGGAAAGGAAGGGAAAGACATTGTTGATGGCGCCGAAAGTAAGCGCACCTGAGGGGCAGTCGTCACGAATGGAGCCCCCGTTGACGACAGCGATCTCGCTGCCGAGAACAAAGCGAAGGGCGTCGCGAATAAAATCGCCGGCAGAAGTTTCGGCCTTGCGGACCATCCGATGGCCGTTTCCATCGGTGATCAGCAGCGGGACCTCGCTTTCCCCGACCACCTCGCTGCACCGCTCGGCGAGTTCCTCTTCGACGCGAGCAATCGCGGCACGGACCGCCGTATCGACCGACTGGACCGTGGCGGTCGGAATCAGTTCGCAGGAGAGACGCCCATCCTTGCGGATAAGCAGTTTGCCGATATTTTGGAAACCTGTGCCCGTCTGCGTCACAGGAACCTGTTTTCCCTCTTTGTCGGCCACATAGTCGCAAGGGATGACGGAATGGGTATGGCCGTCGAGCACGATATCCACGCCCGTCGTGGCGGAGACCAGTTCGTGGGAAGTGATGAAACCGTCGCTGCTTTCTCCCAGGTGAGCGAGCAGGACGACGTAATCGGCTCCCTTGCTCCGGGCATCGTCAATCGCCTGTTGCGTTCGTTCGGCCAGGTCGTCCTTGTGCAGATCTAAGATTTGTACGTCCTCGTCGTCATAGAAGGCATAGCGCTCATCCTGCAGGGTCTGAGGGGTCAACACGCCCACGAACGCCACTTTTTTGGGGCCGTACTGCTTCAGGATATACGAGGGATAGATGCGCTTCCCTGCCATCGTGGTAAGGTTCAGGCAGGTCATCGGCAGCTTGTGTTCTTCGGAAAGACGGAAAAGACGCTCCGAGTAGTAGTCGAACTCGTGGTTGCCCGGCGCCATAGCGTCGTAGCCGACCTTGTCGATTACCCGCAGGACGCCTTCCCCCCGCGTAAGGAAACCGACGACGGCGCCCGAGAGATAGTCGCCGCTGGAGACAACGCCCACGTAGGCCGTATCGGGAGCCTGGATTTGGTTGCGAAGCCCCGCCAAGCAGGCGTAGCCGTTGATGCTGCAATGGACGTCGTTATCGTAGAGGATGACGATGGACTTCAGGGGCGCTTCCGCCGACTTGTTTTCCGGCATATCCTTCCGACAGGATAAGGCCGAGAGCAGCATGGCTGCCGGGATCAGGAGGAACAATATGAACGGATTTTTCACGGGAGAAAGGGATAAAAAAGCGGCCGACTTTTCCATCGGCCGCTTCCTGGTAGTGGGTAGGAGAATCGAACTCCTATTACAAGATTGAGAATCTTGGGTACTAACCGTTATACGAACCCACCGTCTCATTTGGGACTGCAAAGATAGGAAGCAGTTTGGGAAAATCCAAATTTTTTCGTTAATTTGTACTTTCAAAGTGTTGAGAAAATGAAAATTGCTGTTGCCGGAACCGGCTATGTAGGTCTTTCCATCGCCACCCTGCTCTCCGTCCGCCACGAAGTGGAGGCCGTGGACGTGGTTGCGGAAAAAGTGGAAAACATCCGTCGCCGGATTTCGCCCATTCAGGACGAATATATTGAGAAGTATTTCCGTGAGAAGGAGTTGCAGCTCAGCGCAACGACCGACGGAGCGGCCGCCTATGCCGACGCGGATTACGTGGTGATCGCCACGCCGACCAACTATGACCCCCAGAAGAATTATTTCGATACTTCGCACGTGGAAGAGGTCGTGGAACTGGTCCTGAAGGTCAATCCGAAGGCGGCGATGGTCGTCAAGTCCACCGTGCCCGTAGGCTACACCGCCGAGTTGCAGCGCCGTTATCCGCAGGGTCGTTTCCTCTTCGCCCCCGAGTTTCTGCGGGAGAGCAAGGCGCTCTATGACAACCTCTATCCCAGCCGCATCATCATCGGTTTCGACCGCCCCGAACTGAAGGCGGCCGCGGAAGGCTTTTCGGCCCTGCTGACGGAAGGAGCGCTCAAGGAGGACATTCCCATTTTATATATGGGTACGACCGAAGCCGAGGCCGTCAAACTCTTTGCGAACACCTACCTGGCCCTCCGCGTGAGTTTCTTCAACGAACTGGACACCTACGCGGAGAGCAAGGGGCTGGACACGGGGGCCATCATCCGGGGTGTGAGCTGCGACCCGCGCATCGGGGACAACTACAACAACCCCTCCTTCGGCTACGGCGGCTATTGCCTGCCGAAGGACACCAAACAGTTGCTGGCCAACTACCGGGATGTGCCGGAAAACCTCATCCAGGCCATCGTGGAGAGTAACCGCACCCGCAAGGACTACATTGCCGACCGCGTGCTGGCGATGGCGGGCTACTATACCGGGAGCAGCGACTGGAACAGCGGACGGGAGAAGGACGTAACCATCGGCGTGTACCGCCTTACGATGAAGACCGCCTCCGACAACTTCCGCCAGAGTTCCATCCAGGGCATCATGAAGCGGGTGAAGGCCAAGGGGGCGAAGGTGATCATCTACGAGCCCTCGCTCGAGGACGGCACCCTGTTCTTCGGCAGCCAGGTCGTCGGAGACCTCGCCGCGTTCAAGGAGCGCAGCACCGTCATTATCGCCAACCGCTACGACAAAGTCCTCGATGACGTCAAGGAGAAGGTATATACGCGGGACATTTTCCGGCGGGACTAGGGTGTTTCCGGCATTTTTCTGAAAAGTTTTTGGAAAAATGTTTGATTTTTAGGAAAAGATTTCTACCTTTGCAGTCCCAAAATAAAGAGCAACCGCTGGCGCTTGGGTGAAAAGAAACGTTACGTTGCCACAAAACAATTGAGAAAATGAATCTGATTGACATTGTAGACCAGTCCTTCGCCAACGAAAAGGTTGCGTCTTATCCCCAGTTCAAGGCCGGTGACACGATTACCGTTACCTTCAAAATCCAGGAAGGTGAGAAATATCGCCTCCAGAAGTTCAAAGGCGTCGTGATCCAGATCAAAGGAGCCACCCCCGCCACCCGCACCTTTACCATCCGCAAGATTTCCAGCGGCGTCGGTGTTGAGAGGATTATTCCTTTCCAGTCCCCTTCCATCGAGTCCATCGAGCTGAACAAAGTTGGTAAAGTCCGCCGCGCCCGCATCTTCTACCTCCGCGACCTCGCCGGTAAGAAGGCCCGCATCAAAGAGAAAAAGCTCGCCATCATCAAGGAAGAAGGCGCAGAATAGTACACATACTGGCCCGTTAGCTCAGCTGAATAGAGCGTTTGACTACGGATCAAAAGGTCATAGGTTTGAATCCTATACGGGTCACGACCAAGCCATTGAGGCAGCAAAAACGCCAGACTCTCGTCTGGCGTTTTTGGGTACAGGGCCCATCCGGAAAACTCGTTTTCCGAGTGGGTTTTAGAATATTTCACTATATTTGTGTGATTTTGAATAACCAATCCGTCAAAATCCATGAATCCTATGAAAAAGCACCTGTTTCTGACTTTGCTTACCGTCTGCGTGTTGTTTTCCTGCCAGAAAGGCAATGAAGGCGGAACGAGCGGCGGCGTAGATCCCGTCGGACCTATCGGACCTGTCGATCCCACACCGGCCGTCGTGCCGATTGTTCCCGTAGAAAAGGAGACCGACCTTTCCACCATCGGGACGGATTATGTTGCGGGCAACGGAGAGTTGCTCAAAGGCATCCTGGGCAAGGCCGTGAAGATTTCCATCGCAGCGAACAGTTGCGTGTATCTGCAGAATGTGACCATCTCCGGTTCGACGGAGAAGGATTTCGCCGGAATCACCTGCGAGGGGGATGCGACGATTGTGCTGCAGGGAAGCAGCAGCATCCGGGGATTCAAGGCAACCTGCCCCGGCATCTTCATTCCTGCCGAACATACGCTCTGCCTGGACGGGGAAGGCACGCTGCAAGTGCGTAGCAACGGGTTCTCCTCCGGCATCGGCGGCAACGGGAACCTCGTCATCAAAAACGGTGAGATTGAGGCCCACGGCGGATATGGGGCCTCCGGCATCGGCTCCCAGCGCTATTTCGACGGAGAGCCCAACGGAGAGCCTGCCTCCTGGGATATGAGTAAGCCCGCCGGCGCCAGCCACGCCGTCAGCGGAAATCGCTCGGGTGATATTTCAGGTACGCCCTGGAAATACGAGCAGTGGGAGTCTTCGATGAGCAGTAGTATGATGTATTACTATGACAACGGCACCTTCCGGGCCTCCTGGAACAATCCGTCGGACTACATTGCCCGTGTGGGATTCAGATATGGCAGCAACTACGAGAAATCGCACCTTACCCGTAATTTTGGGGCCGATTACTGGTACAACCGGTCGGGAAGCGCCCAATACGGTTCTGTCGGAGCCTATGGGTGGACGGTTGATCCGCTCACCGAGTTTTATATCATTGACGACTGGTTCAGCAACAATCCCGAAGCGTACCTCGGCAAGAAATTCGGCGAGTTAACCGTGGACGGCGCCACCTACGACATCTACGCCTACCTGCGCATCAACGCACCCAGCCTGCAAGGAGAAAAAACCTTCCTGCAGATTACCAGCCTCCGCGCATCCCAGCGCAAGAAAGGGCATATCAACATCTCGGCGCATTTCAACAAATGGGACGAACTCTTCCACGGACAGACGGAGAGCGTTCCCTCCACCAGCGGCACCTCCGCATATACGGTCCAATTCGGCAAATTGTCCGAACTCAGCCTGCTTTGCGAGGTGGACGGGAATGGCAGCGGCAACATCGAGTACACCTATTTCGACCTGCGGGACAATTACAACGACGGGCGTTCGCTCGCCGACTGCAGCTTCGGCAACATTTGGATTCTCGGCGGTAAGGTCAGCTCCTTCGGCGGGGAAAACGCAGCCGGTATCGGCAGCGGAAAGAGCAGCGCCTGCGGCAACATTACCATCGGGGCCAATATTGTTAGCGTGCGTTCCGTCGCCGGCGTCAGTGCAGAAAGCATCGGCAAAGGCAAAGACGGCAGCTGCGGCACCGTCGAGATTGCCGACGAGAGCAAAGTTGTGCGGGACTGACATGCTTTCGCGCCTGCTCTCAGCCATTACCCGATATATGGCCGTCATCGTACTGGTGACGGCGCTGGCCGCGTTCCTGTGGCCGGGGGCGTTTTCGTTCATCCGGACCTCGTGGATCACCCCGATGCTGGGGCTGGTCATGTTCGGCATGGGTCTGACGCTCGAGCCGGGCGATTTCGCGCGCGTGTTCGCCCGTCCGGGACCGGTCTTTACGGGCGTACTCTTCCAGTTTGTCCTGATGCCGGGCATCGCGTGGGTGCTGTCGCGCCTGTTTCATCTGCCTCCGGAACTGACGCTGGGCGTGCTGCTGGTGGGCTGCTGTCCGGGCGGAACGAGTTCGAATGTCATCTGCTACCTCGCCAAAGGGGACGTGGCGCTGTCGGTGAGTATGACAATGGTCTCCACCCTGCTCTCCCCGGTGATGACTCCCCTGCTGGTCAAACTTCTCGCGGGTGAAATCATTCCCGTGGACTTCTGGAGCATGTTCCTGTCCATCCTCGAAGTCATCATCCTCCCGATCCTGCTGGGGCGGCTGTTCAAGCGCACCCAGCCGAAAGCCAGCGAGAAGGCGACGGATTTCCTCCCGGCCTTTTCTTCGATTGTCATTACGCTGATTGTCGCCGCCGTGGTCGCCGCGAGCGCCGGAAAGCTGCGGGAAGTGGGATTGGTGGTCATTGCCGTCGTGATCCTGCACAACCTTCTCGGATTCGCCCTGGGTTACGGCGCGGCGAAGGCGCTGCGGCAGGATGAGCAGCAGGCCCGCACCATCAGCATCGAAGTGGGCATGCAGAACTCCGGCCTGGCGTGCAGCCTGGTGGCCCTCCACTTCGCCTCCATGCCCATTGCCGCCGTGCCCGGCGCCGTTTTCAGCGTGTGGCACAACATTTCCGGCGCCCTGCTCGCCCGCGGTTTTGCACGAAAATCCCTAAAACAACAACAGAATGGACCTCAAGTACAGCCCTGAAGAAATCAAGGCCATCGTCGAAGCGCAGCGCACATTTTTCCGCAGCGGAGCGACGTTGCCGGTGGACTGGAGGATCCGCCAGCTGAAAACGCTGAAAGCGGCCGTCCTCTCCCACGAAAAGGAACTGGTGGACGCGCTGAAGCAAGACCTCGGCAGAAGCTATGTGGAGGCTTATCTCTGCGACATCGGCCCGATCGTGGTCGAAATCAATGAGATCATCCGGGGACTTCGCCGCTGGGCGCGCCCCGAGCGTCATTTCAGCGGGATGATGTGTTTCCCCAGCCTGTTTACCAAGGTGTACAAGATGCCCTACGGCGTATCGCTGGTCATCAGTCCGTTCAATTTCCCGATGCTGCTGACCCTCGGCGTGGTGGCGGCAGCCGTCTCCGGCGGCAACACGGTGGTCATCAAGTCGAGTTCGAAATCCGCCGCCTGCACCGCGGCGCTCAAGAAACTCATCGCGGAGGCTTTTCCGCCCGAATACATCACGCTGATCGACGGCGGACACGAGGTGGCGGACCTTTGCCTGGAGCAACGCTTCGACAAGATTTTCTACACCGGTTCCCCCGCCGTGGGCAAGCATGTGCTTGAGGCGGCGGCGAAAAACCTCACCCCGGTCGCCTTGGAACTGGGCGGAGAGAACGGCAACTGGTGCGTAGTCCGAAGGGACGCCGACCTGAAGGATGCCGCCCGCAAGATTGCCTTCTTCAAACTGTGCAACGCAGGCCAGATCTGCATCAACATCAACCAGGTGGCCGTGGCGGAAGAGGTGGCGGAAGCCTTCCTGGAAGAACTGAAAAAGGCGTTCGTCGCCCAAATCGGCGACCAGGCCGAAAACAATCCCGAATATCCCTGTCTCATCACCGACAAGGCCTACGACAAATGCGCCGCCCTGTCCGAGGAGTACCGCGACCGCATCATCTTCGGCGGCAGAGGGGACCGGGAGAGCCGGCGCTATGCTCCCACGATCATTTATCCCGTGGATAAGGACGAAGACATCGTCCGGCACGAACTCTTCTGTCCCCTGCTTCCCGTCGTCCCCTTCCGGGATGCGGAGGTGGACGCGCTGATGGAGACCATCGCCGAGCGGGAACATCCCCTCGCCCTCTACTTGTTTACCCGAAATATGAAATGGGCCCGGCGTGTGATGCAGACGCAGCAGTACGGCGGCGGCTGCATCAACGAGGTGTGCGTCCATCTGATGGTCAAGGGTGTGCCGTTCAACGGCACGGGACATTCGGGCATGGGCGCCTATCACGGGGAATGGGGATTCCGGGAATTTACCCACCCGCAGACCGTCCTTGAAGGCAGCAACCGTTTCAACCTTCCGCTGCGCGAGCATCCCTACGGCGGAAAGGCGGAAAAATGGAAGATGCGCCTGCTGCGACTTTTCGAGCGGTAAAAGCGCAAGGCCTTCTTTCAAAAATTCTTGCTATATTTGTAGGTTATGGCGGAAGAAGGCAATATCATCATCCGGGGCGCGTCCGAAAACAACCTCCAACACATCAACCTGGAGATTCCCCGCGGCAAGTTCGTGGTCATCACGGGCGTGTCCGGCAGCGGCAAATCGTCCCTGGCCTTCGACACCCTCTACGCCGAGGGACAGCGCCGTTTCGCCGAGAGCCTTTCTTCCTATACGCGGCAGTTCCTGGGCCGGATGAAAAAGCCCGAGGTGGAAAGCATCGAGGGCATTCCGCCGGCCATCGCCATCGAGCAGAAGGTCATTTCCCGCAACGTCCGCTCCACCGTGGGCACGATGACCGAAATCTACGACTACCTGCGGCTGATTTTCGCCCGCATCGGACGGACCTACTCCCCCGTTTCGGGGCTGGAGGTCAAAAAGCACAGCGCGCGGGACGTGGCGGATTATATCCGGGGACTGGGCGAAGACCTGCCGGATTTTGACAGCAAGGATGCGAACGTCGCCCTGCTGCTCTCGGACATCGGTTGGAAAGACTGTCCGGGCAAGGTGGAACTGATGCTCTCGCTGGTAGCGGAAGGCTTTTCGCGCGTGCTCGCCGACGGGAAACTCTGCCGGATCGAGGACATTCTGAAAGAAGCCCAGAGCGAGCGCTACCCCGACGAGGTGCTGCTGGTCATTGACCGCATCCGCCTTCCGCTGGCGGAAGATTTCGATATGGACCGCCTGCTCGGCTCCATTGAAAAGGCCTTTTCCAAAGGCGGAGGGGCACTGACGGTGCGCGTCGGGGATTTCGACCGGCGTTTTTCCACCCGCTACGAAGCGGACGGCATGACCTTCAGCGAGCCCGACGAATACCTGCTGAGTTTCAACAGCCCTCTGGGCGCCTGCCCGACCTGCGGCGGCTACGGAAGGGTGGTGGGCATCAGCGAAGACCTCGTGGTGCCGGACAAGAGCCGGAGCATCTACGACGGGGCCATCGCCTGCTGGCGGGGAGACAAAATGGGCTGGTTCAAGGAAAAACTCATTGAAAAGTCCCCCGAATTCGACATTCCCATTTTTGTCCCCTGGTGCAACATTCCCGAGGAGAAAAAACGCATAATCTGGGAAGGGACGGGCAACCCGGAGACGGACGGGGAAGACCGCATCATCGGCCTGAACGAGTTCTTCAAATGGGTCGAGTCCAAACAGTATAAGATTCAGTACAAATACATGCTGAGCCGCTACAGCGGCAAATCCGTCTGCCCGGACTGCCACGGCAGCCGCCTCAAGAAGGAGGCGCTCTATATCAAGGTAGGCGGGAAAGACATCGCCCAGCTGCTTTCCATGAGCGCGGAGGAACTGCTCAGCTGGACGGAAGGGCTCCGGTTGGAAGAGTGGGAAATGCAGACGGCGGAAAAAGCCCTCGAAGAGGTCCGCTCCCGCCTGCGCTGCCTCTGCCACGTGGGACTGGGCTACCTCTCCCTCGCGCGCGCGTCCAACACCCTCAGCGGCGGAGAGAGCCAGCGCGTCAACATCGTGCGGGCCCTCGGCAGCCCCCTGGTGGGCTCCATTTACATTCTGGACGAACCTTCCATCGGCCTGCATTCGCGCGATACGGACCGCCTGATTGGCGTCCTGCGGCAACTGCGGGACGCGGGCAACACCGTGCTCGTGGTGGAACACGACGAAGAAATCATGCGGGCGGCCGACCTGCTCATCGACATGGGTCCTCTGGCCGGGAGCGGCGGAGGGCGCATCGTGTGGCAAGGGCAACTGGACGGACAGCGCTCTCCCGAGAGCCTGACCCTCGCCTACCTCAGCGGCGAACGCAAACCCTACGAACGAGCCAAACGCGTCTCCCGGCACCATCTGACGGTCAAAGGCGCCCTGCAGAACAACCTCAAGGACATCACGGTGGATTTCCCGCTGGATTGCCTGTGCGTGGTCAGCGGGGTGAGCGGCAGCGGAAAGTCGAGCCTCGTGGGCGAAATCCTCTACCCGGCCCTGAACCGCAAAATCAATGAAGCAGGCGCGCTGCCGGGCACGTTCCGCGGACTGGAAGGCGAAGTGGACCGCATCGACCGCGTGGAATACGTGGACCAGAGCCCGTTCGGCAAGAGCAGCCGCTCGAACGCCGTGACGGCCCTCAAAGTCTATGACGATATCCGCAAACTGCTGACCTCCCAGCCCCTGGCGAAGATCAACGGATACACGCCCTCGCATTTTTCCTTCAACCAGGACGGCGGACGCTGCCCCGAGTGTCAGGGCGACGGCGTGGTACGCATCAGCATGCAGTTCATGTCGGACGTGACGATGGTCTGCGAGAGCTGCGGCGGCAAGCGTTTCAAACCCGATATCCTCGAGGTGCGCTACCGCGGGAAGAACGTGGACGACATCCTGAATATGAGCGTCTCCGAGGCCATTGCCTTCTTTGGGGAAGACAGCAAAGACGAGACCGCCCGGCGCATCGCACGCCGGCTGCAGCCGCTCGTGGACGTGGGCCTTTCCTATATCAAACTCGGCCAGCAGAGTAACAGTTTCAGCGGCGGAGAGAGCCAGCGGCTGAAGTTGGCCTACTTCCTTTCGATGACCGAGGACAGCCGCCGCGAGCGCATTCTCTTCATCTTCGACGAGCCCACGACGGGCCTGCACTTCTACGATATCGACAAGCTCCTGATGAGTTTCGACCGCCTGCTGGAAAAGGGACACAGCATCCTCGTGGTGGAGCACAACCCCATCGTCCTCAAATCCGCCGACTGGATCATCGACCTGGGGCCCGACGCCGGCGACAAGGGCGGGCAGTTGGTCTATGCCGGAACGGTCGAAGACATGCTCCGGAAAGGAAAGGGCGTGACCGCGGAGTATCTGCGCAAAAGCCTGTAAGCCGAATGACACGGACAGAAATGATGCAAGACAAACAGTTATATATCATCGACGGACACGCCCTCGTGTTCAAGATGTACTACGCCCTGCTCGGGCGCCCCATGCTGAGCAGCAAGGGACGGGACACGTCCATCCTCTACGGGTTCACCAAGTATCTCTTCGAGTTGCTCGCCAAGCGGCAACCGACTCATCTGGCGGTCTGTTTCGACCCGCCGGGCGGGACGTTCCGCAACCAGCTCTATCCCGAGTACAAGGCCAACCGCGGGGAGACGCCCCAACTGGTCATCGAGGCCCTCGAACCCCTCTGCGAAATCTGCAAGGCCCTGCGCATTCCCGTCTATCTGATTCCCGGCTACGAGGCAGACGACGTGGCGGGCACCCTGGCCAAAAGCGGCGAACGGGAAGGGTTTACCGTCTATATGGTGACCCCCGACAAGGACTACGGCCAACTCGTCTCGGAACACATTTACCAGTACAAGCCGGGAAAGAAAGGGGGCGACGACGAGATTCTGGGCGTGAAGGAAGTATGCGAGAAATACGGCATCGACCGCCCCGAGCAGGTCATCGAGGTGCTTACCCTCTGCGGAGATGCTTCGGACAACGTGCCGGGCGTGAAGGGGGTCGGCGAAGTGGGCGCGGGCAAACTCCTGCGCAGCTATGGCACCGTCGAAAACATCTACGCCCACCTGGACGAACTCTCCGAGCGCCAGAAGGCGATGTTCGAGGAGGCGCGGGGGCATATCGCCCTCAGCCACGAACTCGTCACCATCAAGACCGACGTGCCGATGGAGATTTCCTTCCGGGAGATGGAAGTAACGAATGAATACGAGCCCCGGATCGTCGAACTCTTCGACGAATACGAATTCCACTCGCTCAAGAAAAATATCTGCCATATCCACGCGGGACCCGCCGCATGTGCCGACAAACAGGCCGACCTTTCCTACCGGAGCGCCTCCCCTGCCGAGGTGGCGACGGCGGCCCGGAAAGCGGGACTCTGCGCGCTGGTCTGGGATACGGACGGACAATTTGCGGCAGCCGCGGACGGACAGAACGGCACGGTGTGCGCGAACGGGAGCGCGGAAGATTTCGCGGTGCTGGTGAGCGACCCTTCGGTCGCCCTCGCGGGTTTCGATATCAAATCGCTCTGGCGGGCGGGCCTCTCCCCTGCCGGAAAGTACTTCGATGCGGAACTAATGCACTATCTGGTCAACCCCGAACGCAGCCACGGCATCGAGAGCGTGGCCATGGAATTCCTCGGGCTCGACCTGCAGGAAGAGGAAGGGGCCTCGACCGGCGACTTGTTCGCCGAAACGGAGAGCACGGAAAACGAACGCGAACGCCTCTGCCGCAAAGCCGTAGCCACCCTGCGGCTGAAGGACAAACTGCTGGAAGCCCTGCAGAAAAACGGGGCGGAGAAACTCTATCTGGAAATGGAGGAGCCCCTGGTGGACGTGCTGACCGATATGGAAAAGACAGGCGTCAAGGTGGACCTGGACTCGCTCAAGGAATTTGCCGACGGGCTGCGAAGCGAAGCGGCCGAACTGGAGCGCCGCATCCGGGAACTGACCGGGGAACCGACCCTGAACATTTCCTCCCCCAAGCAGATTGCCGCCGTCCTGTATGAGAAACTGAAGATCAACCCCAAGGCCAAGCCCGGCAGCCGGGCCGCTTACGCCACGGATGAGGAGACCCTCTCGGCCTTTGCCGACCGCCATCCCTCCATTCCCCTGATTTTGGAATACCGTGCGGTCAAGAAGTTGCTCTCCACCTATATCGAGCCGTTCCCGAACTTCGTTTCCCCGAAGACGGGCCGCATCCATACGACCTTTAACCAGGCCCAGACGGCCACCGGACGGCTCTCGTCCTCCAAGCCCAACCTGCAGAACATCCCCATCCGCACGGAGCGGGGGCAGAACATCCGCAAGGCCTTCGTTTCCGCAAGGGAAGACGGGATCATCGTGTCGGCGGACTATTCCCAGATCGAACTTCGCATTATGGCCCACCTCTGCGGGGACGAGCACCTGCGGAAGGCCTTCCTCTCCGGGGAGGACGTCCACCGCGCGACGGCTGCCAAGATTTTCGGCGTGGCCCCGGAAGCGGTTACCGACGCCCAGCGGAGGATGGCCAAGACGGCCAATTTCGGCATTATGTACGGCATCTCCTCCTTCGGGCTGGCCCAGCGCCTGGGTGTCGGCCGGGGCGAGGCGAAAGCGCTCATTGACGGCTACTTCGCCCAGTTCCCCGCCATTGCGGCCTATATGGAGAAGGTCAAAGCGGAAGGACGGGAGCGGGGCTATGTCCAGACACTCTTCGGCCGCCGCCGCTACCTGCCCGATTTGCTCTCCCACAATGCGAACGTACGGGCGATGGCCGAGCGGAACGCCATCAACGCCCCGATTCAGGGCACCAGCGCGGACATCATCAAACTGGCGATGATCCGGGTGGAAGCTCTGCTGAAAGCGGAAGGGTTCCGCAGCAAAATGATCCTCCAGATTCACGATGAACTGGTCTTCGACGCCTATCCCGAAGAGGTGGAAAGGCTGAAAGCGAAGGTGAAGGAAGTGATGGAAAACGTCGCCTCCCTATCCGTTCCCCTCACGGTGGAATGCGGAGAAGGCAAAAACTGGTTTGAAGCGCACTAAGATGAAAAACGAGATTACCCTCAGCGAATTTCTGCGGCTCTACAACAGCATCTATCAGGGATGCCTGCTGTATATCGCCCGCCACTTCCCCCAGTTCGAAGACGAGGAAGCCCGCGACATCTGCTCGGATGCGATGACCAAGGCGTTCTCCCGTTTCCACACCTACGACCCCGCCAAGGGGGCGTTCACGACCTGGCTCTACACCATCGCCTCCAACACGGCCATCGACCACGCCAACGACAGCAAGCGGGGGCTGGGTGCGACCCTCGCCCTGCCCACTCCGGTCAGTGAAGATGACGCCCAGTATAACAGCGACATCGTGGATGCGGATACGAAAAATCCGATGGATCTGATCCTGGAAAAAGAACGGGAAGAGAAGAAGCGAGTCTGTGTCAAAAAACTCACCGACGAGGAGCAACTCATCCTCTCGATGCGCGAAGAAGGCCGTCCGTTCAGCGAGATCGCTCAGCGGCTGGGCATCCCTTCGACGACCGCCCGCACCAAGAGCCGCCGCGCTACGCACAAGCTCAAGAAAATGATGGAAACCTCCGACGAACTCTCCTGAGATGATGGACAGCGCCCAATTTGAAGAAATTATAACGAAAAAGTTTCCTTCGCTGATTGACAAACAGTTGCAGCAGTTAAAAGCCTGCGAACAACTGTATTTGGAATGGAATGCGAAGATCAACGTCATTTCCCGCAAAGACGTGGACGGCTTCTTCGCCCACCACCTTTTGCACAGCCTCGGCATCGCCCTTTACGCCGGGGAAAGGCTCTCCGAGAAGACGGTTCTCGACCTGGGGACCGGGGGCGGATTCCCCGGAATTCCCCTTGCGATTTTCTACCCCGAAAGCCGCTGCACGCTCTGCGATTCCATCGGCAAAAAGACCCTCGTCGCACGGAGCGTGGCCGAGGCGCTGGGTCTGGAAAACGTCGAAGTGGTCTGCGCACGGGCCGAGTCGCTGCCGGGTACTTTCGACTACGTCGTCTCCCGCGCCGTCGCCGACATGAGCGACCTGCTCGGCTGGGTCAAAAGCAAGTTCGGGGAAGGGCTGATCTGCCTCAAGGGCGGTAACATCGTCCCGGAGACCGCAGCGGCCGCCGCGCGCTATCGCCTTCCCGTAGAAAAGATTTCCTGCCGGAGCCTGCAGGAATGGCTCACCCCTTCCGACCTGGGCGAAGACTATGCCTGGTTCGACCAGAAATTCGTCCTGGAAGTCCCGCCCGTGAGATAAGTTCTGACCTTTTCCGAAAAGCCCCATGCAACGCATTGATTTCATCCTCAATCCCATCTCCGGCGGCAAGTCGAAAGCGGCCGCGCTCCGGGCCATCGAAAGCGGCCTGGACAAAAGCCGCTACGAGAGCCGGATTCTCTGGACCGCCGCGCCGGGCGACGGGGTCCGTCTGGCCGCGGAAAGCACGGCGGACATCATCGTGGCGGTGGGCGGAGACGGGACGGTCAACGAGGTAGCCCGGGGGCTGTTGGAAGCGAAAGCCGCGGGAGAGGAAAAGACCCTCGGCATCCTCCCCTGCGGAAGCGGAAACGGACTGGCCTTCCACCTCGGACTCAGCCGACAGATGAGCCGGGCGGTCGCCACCCTGAACGAAGGCGCGGTCACGTCCATCGACCTCGGGGAAATGAACGGAGAAATCTTCTGCTGCACGGCGGGGATGGGGATCGACGCCAACGTCAGCCTGCACTTCGCCCAGTCCACCGGCCGCGGGCTCAAAAACTACATCGCCCTGGCCTGGGACGAGTGGAAACACCACGAGGAGTTTGTCTGCGATGTGGAGTGCGACGGCGAAAAATGGAGCGGGAAGGCCCTCTTTGTCACGGTGGCCAACGCCAACCAGTGGGGCAACGAGGCGCGTATCGCGCCGATGGCCTCGCTCCGGGACGGCCTTCTCGACGTAATCGTCGTACGCAATTTCAAGACGGTGGAAATCCCCGCCCTCGCCGCCAAACTGCTGAGCGGAACGCTGTTCAACAACCGTCACCTGATCCATTTTCGCGGCTCCCAGATTCTCATCCGCCGCACCACCCCCGGCCCCGTCCACAAAGACGGCGACGCTTTCGAGGCCGGAAAAGAATTGCGCCTGAGGATTCTTCCCCAGGCGCTGAAAGTCATTGTCCCCGCCGACCGACTGGGTAAAATCTGATTACGAGAGTTTCGACGGCTCCAAACCTTTCTCCGCGATGAGGGCGGAAGCC
>JAGCXP010000052.1 GCA_017961345.1 Bacteroidales bacterium
ATCATCGAGCTTAGGCTCAAGCGTGCCAACATCATGGGCTACACCGACTACGCGTCTATGTCGCTCAAGGACCGCATGGCCGAGAACGCCGCCAACGTGTACGCCCTCCTCGACCAGATCTGGGTTCCGGCCGTGAAGAAGGCTAACGAAGAGATCGCCGACATCAAGGCCATGATGAAGAAGGACAAGGTCAAGGGCGAACCCCAGCCCTGGGACTATATGTACTATCTCGACAAAGCCAAGAAGGCCAAGTTCGACATCGACGAAGCGGTCGTGTCGGAGTATCTGGAAATCAACCAGGTGCAGCAGGGTATCTTCTACGTGGCGAACAAGCTCTACGGCCTTTCGTTCAACGAGCGGACCGAAGACTATCCGCAGTATGAGAAGACGGCCAAGTCGTGGGACGTGATCGACCGCGACGGCAACGTGATCGCCATCTTCTACAGCGACTACTTCCCGCGTTACGGCAAGGGCGCCGGCGCCTGGTGCGGTGGCTTCCGCGGCCAGACCTACGACGGTGCGCAGCGTGTGCAGCCCATCGTGACCAACGTCTGCAACATGACCCTCCCGTCCGGCGACAAGCCTGCGCTCCAGACCCTCGACAACGTAGAGACCATGTTCCATGAGTTCGGCCACGCCCTCCACTCCTTCTTCCGCAACGTCCACTACAGCGGTGTTTCGGGTACCGAGCGTGACTTCGTGGAGCTGCCTTCCCAGATCAACGAGCACTGGGCCTTCGAACCCGAGGTGCTGAAGGTCTATGCGAAGCACTACAAGACGGGTGAAGTGATTCCGCAGGAACTCATCGACAAGATCGAGGCCAGCGACAAGTATGGCCAGGGCTTCGCCACGGTCGAATACCTTGCCGCCTCTTATGTGGATATGGACCTCCACGTCCTGACCGAGGTCCCCGCGGACCTGGATGTGATGAAGTTTCAGGCCGAGAAGCTCGCTGCCCGCGGCATTCCCAAGCAGATCCTGCCGCGCTACAGCGTGACGAACTTCAGCCACTCCCTCGGCGGCGGCTACAGCGCCGGCTACTACAGCTACATCTGGGCTGAAGTGCTTGACGGCGACGCCTTCCAGGCCTTCAAGGAGACGGGCAACATCTTCAACCAGGGCGTTGCCGAGCGCTTCCGCAAGTTCATCCTGACCCCTGGCGGTATCGACAAGGGCACGGTGATGTACCAGAACTTCCGCGGACGTCAGCCCAAGGTGGACGGACTGCTGGAGAACAGGGGTCTGAAATAGACTTCTGCCTGTAACGAAAATAGCCGCACCGGTTTTCGGTGCGGCTATTGTTTTGTCGGGATCGACCGTTTAATCCTTCGGTTTCCGGTGGAAAGCGTAGATGGCGGTCTGGTGCGAGGAGAAGATTCCCGGAATGTCGATGTTGAAATCAGGCTGGCGGAGCGTCATCGTATTGGCTGTCAGCTCGGTGATCTCATAGAGACCGACCAGGACCATCGCCTTGCCGTCGTTGGAGACCGACAGGTCGTCGTTGAAACGGACCGTCATCTTGTCGGCGTTGAAGGAGAAGGTGCAGATCTCGACGTCCCATCCCATCCGGGCGGTGGCAAGCATGGTTTCATCCATGTCCAGGTAGGCCGGAGTGTGGGTGAAGTCAATTACTGAAGTATTCTGGCCTCCACTTCCGATCACGGAAGCAGAAGCTTCGATTGTGAGCTTGTCGAGCACCCAGGTCCCGTAAATGGATCCGGTTTCATCATCGTCGTGGTTGAAGTTCTCGCAGGAACAAACCACGGCCGAGAGCCCCAGAAGGAGCATCATTGAACAAAGAATTCTTTTCATAACCATGTATTTTTTATTGTTTCTGCAAAGCAAAGATAGGAAAAAAACCATTAGGATGGTCTAAATGCCGAAATACTCGCGGTAGCGGTCATAGAGATGACCGGCCTGGGTGTAGGCGCTCTGCGGGCTCATGAAGTGGCTGAATTCAAAGGTGATGGCCTTGTCGTAGCCGCAGCGGGCCGCCGCCTCGAGTTTGAGCCGGAGTTTGTCGAACTTGATGGGCAGGAAATGGATGGGCATGTCGCGGTCGAAACTCTCGGCGTTGGTCCAGCACTGCATGCCGTAGCGGTCAGCCAACCGTTTGTTGACCGTAAAGAAGGCGTCCAGCTCGTCGTAGTCGATGTGCCCGTCCTGGAAGGCGCAAGCGTCCACGTAGTCGTGGATGCCGTCGAAGATCTCGTTCCACTCCCGTTCATGCTGCTCCACGGAGACTGCCTGCTCTTTGGTCAGCGCACCGCTTGCCGCATCTACGGCCTTCTTGCCGTCGATCCAGGGCGAGATGAAGGTAGGGAGCCCGCCCGACACCTCCTTGCACTGGCGCCCCATCGTGCGGAAGCTCTCGATGGCGCCCCGCGTCGCGCGCGAAATCTCCCCGGAGATGTACCAGCCGGCAAAGCTCTTGTACCGGCTTCCATACCGTTCCCACACCTCGTCGATCACGAATTTGTTGGCTTCCACTTCATGGCTCATATCTCCTGTATCCCAGTACTTTCCGGAGTCATACAGGCCGAGCATGAACTTCATCCCATACTTTTCGGCCAATCGGCAGAACATGTCGATCAAGTCCACGGAAGGCATGTAGCAGCCCTTTTTCAGGAGATAGGGCGAGGGGTAGGTAATGAATTTCCGATAGCCGCAGCGGATGTCGATCACAGTGTCGATGCCGATGGCCTTCATGTAACGGAAATCCCTGTCCCACTCGCGCTCACCCCAATTCTGGTGCGGAATGTCGTGAGAGATCTCATCCAGGAAGGTCCCCGTGATGGGAAGTCCCTTACCCGGTTCAACAATCAGACGGCTCTCCACCGAAGGGTCGGGCTCAACGCCCCACCTGTCGCCGCCCTCAGGCCTGCAACCCGCCGCAATAAGCGGCGCTGCCGCCGCCGCCAACGCGCTCTTTTTGAGAAAGGATCTTCTGTCAGTCATAGTGATTATCGTTCAGGAGGATTTACCCAGGTTTCGTTCGACCAGCCTGCGGACCTGCCCATTCCGCGTACTTGACCGCGCACGCCCTGTTCCTGTAGTGTTCGGAATCCGGGATCAGAAGGTTTCAAATCGAGGAAAGGCAACAGATAGCATCCTTGGTCGAGGAGGATCGCCTGCACCTCTTCGACAGGAACCTGGGAAGGGTGGCGGTCGCTTTTCGCGGCAAGAGCCGCCAGCGTGCCAGCCGCTTGTCCGAGACCCAGCAGAACAGGTTGCAAACGAACAGCACCGTTCATTTCCCAGTCGACCGAGACGGCTTTGTCTGCGACCAGCAGGTCTTCCACATCGACAGGGATTACGACCCCGAGCGGGACGCTGAAGGAAGGGATTGGACCCAGTCCCAGATGGGCAAACTCTTTCCACGATGGATGCTGGTAGTGGTGGTGGTCGACAGGGTAATCGCCGACGGCGACGGCCCTTGTATAGAGGTCTGTATCGTAAGGACTGCGGGCTGCCGCCACAGTCATCGTGTCGCGTCCCGCGATGCGGCGCGCTTCGCGGAAATAGGGGAAAAAGGGGAGTCCGTCTTCTGTATCGAAGACATCGTCCGCAACGCCAAGATGCGTGAATCCGAGTTCGTTTTGAAGGAAATACACAAAACCCAACGTGCGGTTCCGGGCATCCTGGAAGGCTTGTTCCCGCTCTTGCGGTGTCATCGCCAGGTAATCTGCATAGAAATCGTTTCCGTAAATCGGCCAGTTGAGCATGATGTGTCCATCGGGAAGACGGCCATATGAGAGCATCATCTCCGGACTCCACAATTTCTGCCCTTTGGGATTATTGCCTTCCACCTCTTGAGACAGGGGATTCAGACAGCAGTTCCGGTAGTTGCCTATGTCGTAGTCTTCCGGCATCTGCATCCGGACTTCGTGATCATATTCCTTTAGGATAGCCACATAGGTCAGATCCTGGACGGCGCGGCTGTCATTCAGGGCTGCGGCGCCTGCAGCAAGCGCTACGTCACCCAGTTCGGTTCCATCGATGAGTATTTGGGCACGTAGACGAGAACCGTCGGAAAGGCGGATCCGCCAGGGTCCTTTCCCAAAGCGGACAATCCGAGTCACCGTGGTACGGAAAAGGACCTCGGCGCCCGACTTTCGTGCCATATTATCGAAGATTTCAGCACCGACGCGCGGGTTGAATAGAATGTTCGACACCCACCCGGACTGAAGAGCCCCGTATCCGACATAACGGCAAGAGAGAGAGTCAGTAAATTCGCCAAAGATACCACCTCGCAGCCGATAGTTGCCGTCGATAGCGCTCACGCCGGCGCTAGTCAGTACCCCTCCCAGCCACGGCGTCTGCTCCAAGACAAGCGTGGTGGCGCCGCAACGAGCCGCGGCAATCGCCGCAGCCGTCCCTCCGGCGCCTCCACCGATCACGACAACATCGTATCGTTCACCGCACCCGGTCACAAGAAAGAAAGCGAGTACCAGTTGCAGAATCCAAAGGCCATTCGCCCTATCGCGACAGATAGTCATTGAGAGCCAGTTGTTTTTGCAAATATAATAAAACGGCATAATAATTCTTCTGATCATTTTGTCGATTAATACCAAAACCTATGGGTCAATTTCATGCACAGTCACTTGGACAACGCAATCCGGGGTTGCCGGTCTACTTTTTACCTGCGTAGTAGAAGGCTCTTGCAAAGGCAATGCGATCTTCCTGCCGGCAGCCGGATACCGTTTGAATGGCGACCTTAATTCTGCGGGTGCCGCCGGCTGCTATTGGACTTCCTCATTGTTTACGTATAATCGTAACAATTCGTATTTCCTGATCTTCACTAGTGAATACAGGCAAATGCAGAACTTCCAGCGCTACTGGGGCCATTCCATCCGTCCCGTCTCGGAATAACTGACATCGCCGGCAGGCTGCCAAGAGAGAACAATAGCTCTGGAGCTTTCCAGAGCTATTGTTGTTTCGTCTCGTAGCGCTTGTTGGCGGTTTTGAGATAGTACTTGAGGTCCTCGTTCTTCAAGATGGCGGTGCGGAAGCGCGAGAACCAGTCGGCAAAACTTTCCAGGGTTTCTCCTACGAAGAAATCTTCATCCAGTTCCCGCTCGTAAGTGCCGCCGCCTGAGTTGCTGGCGGCCCAACCGGAACAGACATCATTGTACCAACGATAGGGCTTCCCTTCCTCATCGAAACGGATTTCAAGAAGGGTGCCGGTATCGTGTTCTTCGTCCCGCGTCCATCCTACGAAAATGTCCGCGTGGCGGAAAGCAAGGCCATTCTCTTTCGCGAAGCGTTCTCCATAGCTGTCGTACCAGCCTCTGACAAGTACGTTCCTCTTTTTCAGCAGGGTCTTCAGCTTTGATGTAACCGCAATGGACTGAAGGGTATAGGGAATCACGATGTACTTCAGGTTCGGGAACCCTTCCAGGAAGCCGGGCCCCACCTCGGTAATGCCTTTGGTGAATTCCACGCCTTCGTACTCATCCGTCCAGCCACGCCCCTTGCCCTGATCGTATCTCACGTCGAGGTCTCCTTCACAGACCTTGCCCTGTCCGAGAACCTTCAAGGGATAGCCCCACGTATAGCTGTACTCGATGTCTTTGTTAAATAAGGAAAAATTCATATCAGATCATTAAGTTCTCAAAATTAGCAATTTTTACATGAAATACGGAACTACCGATCCGCAGATTCCTGCGCGTTTTCCGGCTGATGAACCGTCTTGACGGTTTTTTCCTATACAACCTAGCGGCATCCGGCGGGATAGTTCAGCTGGTTAGAACGCATAATTCATAATCATGAGGTCACCAGCGAATAATTTGTGCTACGGCCGCCTTCCTCATTTTTGCGAAGGATGCATTTGGCCACGAGGTCGTTGATGTCGTTAAGTGCAGTGTCGGATGAACAGTTTCCAATCTTAGCCCACTTGCCGGAAGTGAGTTTGCCAAAGAAACCATCGAACTGCATGTTGATGATCTTGCGCTGGCGCTCATTGACCTGGACGTCCCGATGATTTTCCCAGAAACAGGCCTTGGCCAGAGCAGAAGCAAGGGTTTCTTCTGTGGAGGATAGGGCACGGTCGAAGCATTCCAGGAACCAGAGCAGCCAGGCGGTGATGTCACCATCGCCTTTCTGGGTTTTCTCCAGGACTTCGTAGTATTCTTTCTGCAGGATCTTCATCTCGTTGGACATACTGTAGAAGCGTTTACTGGAGTGCTCACTGCGGGCAAGGAGCATATCCGTGATGGCGCGGGTGATGCGGCCATTACCGTCGTCGAAGGGGTGGATGGAAACGAACCAAAGGTGCGCTATAGCGGCTCTGAGCACGGGATCGGTATGATCATGGGCATTCACCCAATCAATGAAGCGGTGCATTTCCTCCGGTACGCGCTCCGGCTCAGGAGCCTCGTAATGGGCGACCTCGTGGCCCAAAGGCCCTGAAGTAACCCGCATTTCTCCGCTGCGATATTTGCCTACTTCAATTGTGTAGAGCCCGCCCCGCCCTGTAGGGAACAGGACGTTATGCCAGCCGAACAGGCGGTCATCTGAGAGTGGCCTGTCGTAGTGCTGGGTGGCATCCAAAAGCATTTCTACAATGCCGTCCACGTAACGGGAAGCGGGAACCAGGCCGGCGGTTTCATTACTGCCAAAAGATTTTCATATAAATATTGATTTTCAGGGAAAGTGACAAATCTAGGCGGCTAAACTCAACCAAGCGTAAACAAGTGGATCAGCGGAAATAACGGATGGGGCTGACGGCAGTTCCCGAAAGGGAAAAAAGAAAAGAGACTCACTTTCGTGAGTCTCTGATTTTCAGGTAGCGGGAGCCAGGATTGAACTGGCGACCTCATGATTATGAATCATGCGCTCTAACCAGCTGAGCTATCCCGCCTTATTATACTGGGGCCAAGGCCCCAGACCCCTCGCTCCGACCTTGCTGTCCCGCAGGGCTAACCCTGCCCGGTCTCCACTAGCGGCTGATGCCGCTGATTAGCGCTGGTTGTTGAGGTAGACGGATTCGAACCGCCACTAAGAGGACCAGAATCTCTTGTGCTGCCATTACACCATACCTCAATGACTGGGGCGCTGCCCCAAACCTTTCCGCTACGACCTGCCGCTCGCGCAGGTGCTCCCTCGCGGTCTTCGCTAGCGGCTGATGCCGCTTGAAAGGGGTTC
>JAGCXP010000053.1 GCA_017961345.1 Bacteroidales bacterium
AGCAATGCTCCAGCACTTGGTCGGGCAAAAAATGGGGCAAATTTTGGCCGATGAGATGCTCCAGCACTTGGTCGGGCAAATGTGCACGTGCACTCTTGACCGACCGGGTTCCAAAGTATTTGGCGAGGAGCAAAATGCGGGAAAACGTAGCCAGTGAAGTAGCGGGAATCTATCTGGCGATGGAGCACAACCGCAAAGAACTTGCGCGAGCGGAAAGGCGAGCGGGCAACGCCGCCGACGGGAAGGAATGCCGTCGGCTAAAGCAAAGGCGCTGCGCCGAGCGCGAAGGAGCGGCTCGTTTCGCGCCTTGCTTTTGCCCGAACCATTACTCGTTAGCACTTAGCTTTTACGCAGAGGTACACTTGAGAGCGGAAAATGGGCGAAATCTCGCTCGGAGAGTGCCCCGAGGTACAGATGAAAGCGGATTTTGGCCGATTTCCCGCTTTGAGATGTCCCCTGGCGTCAAAGGCCGAAGACGCGAGTGGCGTGGAGGGATGGTGCAGTGAGCGAAGCCGCATTGAAAGCGGAGCGGCAGGGGTGTGGTGGCGGGGGTCTGTGCACCCCCGCACTGATATAGGGGGACGGGGCCCGCAAGATACGAGTTCCGCGTCAGCGGGACGAAGTTGATTGTGGGAGGAGCCGGAGCGAAGCGGAGTCCCCCGCCACCACACCCCTGCCGGCCGCGAACGCGGCGAGCGAGCGTGCTTTAGAGAGATTGTTCGATGGCTTTTCTCAGCTCCGCTTCCGTCTGAGGCTGCATTCCGGAGAGTACCCCGTCCACGATGAGATAGGTGGTGGGAAGGGAATCTACATGATAGAGGAGTACGAGCGGAGAGGCGCCGCCCCGAATGTCACAGACATTGGTCCAGGGCATTTTCTGCGACTTGACGACCTGCGCCCAGGAAAACTTGCCCGGATCGAGCGCCACCTGGTAGATATTCAGGCCCTTGGCGTGATATTTTTCGTAGAGCGGCTTCAGCACATCCTGATTGAGCAGTTTCTGTCCCCCATCTGCGGAAGTCCAGAAATGCAGCAGAACCACCTTGCCCTCCACGGACGAGAGTTTGACTTTTTCACCGCTCAAATCCGGCAGTTCAATCTCCGGGAAACCCACCACCGAAACAGAATCCAACCGGTGGTCCAGCGCCAACGCCTTCTCCCGGGCCTCCGCCTCTTTCCGAAGCGCACGGACATAAGGTGAGGTCGGATAAACGGTCGAAAGGGAATCGGCGAGCGAACGGAAATGGAGCGCATCCAGCCGCTGGTTGAACACCGGAAGTTCCCCGACTTTGCGGTACAGCACCGGCACGCTCGTCAGCGACTTGTTGTTCTCCACGATATAACGAACGCTCGAGCGATAGAGAGAGACATAGAGAGAACCCATCTCCCGCCGCAGGTCGGCCGCATGCTTCGAATTCGCCGGAACGCTCTCCAGACGGGCGGCCAGTGAACCGCATTTGGAGTTCATCGAAGCATACTCCTTCTCGCTCTCCATCATCCGGGCCGACTCATCCGAGCCCTCAATCCGGCAATGGCCGCGGGTATCCGCCTCCAGACGAACCTTGTCGCCTGGTGCCAGCAGCAGGGACGCCAGACGATTTCCCTTATAATTCAGATAGTAGAAATCGGGGTTCACGCCCTGCGGCTTGATCCGGCAGGAGAACGAGCCGTCCGCCTTCGTAATCAGGGTATCGATGGTCTCGGAATAACTGACCTGCAGCAAATCGAGCGTCAGGGTATCGCCGTCCAAGCCATCCACCCGGCCGGAAAGACGAATGTCGCGGCAAGAGGTAAGGGTGAGCAACCACAATAGGGCGAACGTAAAGGTGCACGGACGCAGCATGCCCTCGAAGAAAGGCCTGCGGGCGATTATTTTACAAACAGAACGGAACTTCATGGAACGAAACGGCTGGACCGGGTCTACAGTTTGCAGAACTCGGCATACGCCGCATCGGCGACCGCCTTCATCTCTTCGGGAGTAATCTGGGGACGCACCTTGCGGAAATCCAGATCCGCTTCCGTCTGCAAGGGGACCAGATGGATATGCGTATGGGGCACTTCCATGCCGAGCACGGCCACACCCACCCGCTGGCAGGGAACGACCGCCTTCAGGGCCACGGCCACTTTGCGGGCAAAGGCCCAAAGCCCCTCGTAGGTCTTTTCATCGAGATGGAAGAGATAATCATCCTCCACCTTTTTGGGAATCACGAGGGTATGCCCCTTCGCAAGCGGGGAAATGTCGAGAAAGGCGTAGTAGTATTCACTCTCGGCCACCTTGTAAGAAGGAATTTCGCCGGCGGCTATCTTGGTAAAAATCGTTGCCATTGAAAAAACGATACGGGCAGTTTGACAAAAGTTACAGCGAAATTTCGAGGATTTCGAGCTTGAGTTCCCCGGCGGGGGTAGCGGCCACCACCACTTCGCCCTTTCCGTGTCCGAGCAGGGCCTTCGCAATCGGGGTGGTCACGGCCAGTTTGCCGTGTGCAAAGTCGGCTTCATTCTCGCCGACGAGGGTAAATTCCATCACCTTGTTCATAGCAAGGTTCTTGATTTTCACCTTGTTGAGCAGTTGCACCTTGTCCACGCCCACCTGGCTTTCGTCAATCACGCGGGCGGAAGCAATCAGGTTCTGCAGTTTGGCAATCTGCAGCTCGAGCAAGCCCTGCTGCTCGCGGGCCGCTTCATACTCGGCGTTCTCGGAAAGGTCGCCCTTGTCACGCGCTTCGGCGATGGCGGCGGAAATCACCGGCCGCCTGGCAATCGCTTCGGCCAGATCGTTCTTGAGTTTGTCCAGACCCTCCTGGGTCATGTAATGGATTTCCATCAGCACATAAAATTAAAAGGAGCCCTGCCCTGCGGCAGAACCCTCGGTTACAACATATGCAAATATAATCATTGTTTTGCAGGAAAACAAATTTTCGAAACGGGAAAGACGGCTTTCGCCCTACAAAATACGGCCGACCGTCCGCTTGTCTTCGCCCAGTTGTGCGGAAAGCGCCTCGAGGCTGTCAAACTTTCTCTCCTGCCGGATCCGCGCCATGAAATCAATCGTCAAGTCCAACCCGTAAATATCCTCGTCAAAATCCAGCAGATGCGTCTCGATGGTCAGCGCAGCGTTCTCATCCACCGTAGGACGGTATCCGATGTTGCACATTCCCTTGAAGCGTCCCCCCAGCGTCTGAGCCCAGACGGCATATACGCCCGGCGACGGAATGGCCTTCAGCGGTTCATAGAGTTGCATATTGGCCGTAGGATAGCCCAGGCGGCGGCCGAGTTGCTTGCCCGCTACCACGACGCCATGCAGACGGTAGGGTCGTCCGAGCATTGAAGCGGCTTCATCCACCCGCCCCTCGGAAAGCGCGTTGCGAATGAGCGTCGAGCTAATAGCACCTACCGTTGGCGACCCTCCGTCGGGGCGAGAGCACGGCACGGCGCCCGGCCGGACCACTTCCAGCCCCGCGGCGGCGCAAACCGGCAGCAGGTCTTCCGCGCTGCGGCAGTCCCGTCCCATCCGGTTGTCATAGCCCAGCACGAGGCATTCCGCCCCGTAGCGGCCGATAAGCACATCCCGCACGTACTGCTCCATCGTCAGCGTACTGAATTCCTTCGTGAAATCCAGCACCTCCACCCGGTCCACGCCCAGAGAAAGGAGCAAGTCGTTTTTCTCCTGTTGGGACGTCAGCAGACGCAGTTCCCGCGCCCCGTTCTGGAGCACATTCCGGGGATGGGGCCAAAACGTAACGATGAGGCTCTGCGCATCGCGCTTGTGAGCCTCATCTGTCAATGTTTCAATCAAATGGCGGTGGCCGAGGTGGACACCGTCAAAAAAGCCGGTGGCGACTACAGCCATTTCACCAGTTCAAAATCCTGGCGGTGCGGCAGGAGTGCGTTCTTGGCGTACATACGCAGGGCCACCTGGTAGGTACCGGCGGTGGAAGGCAGCATGGAAGCCCGGTAAATCGTACGGCCCGGGTCGGAAGAGACCACTTCCAGTTCGCACTTCTCCTCGATATGGTAGGCACCCTTGCGGTTGATGGACGCAAAGAGCAGTTCGATACCGATTTCCTCGGGTTTGACACCCCGCAGGTTGAGCACCACTTCGGCACAGCAGGCTTCCTCCGCGTTCTTGGCCCACTCGATGGTGCTTTCCGGGCGCACGATGGACAGCACCTCGATGCCGTTCCACTCGGCGCGCATATGGCGTTTCCAGGCGGCAATGGCCTTGGCCTCAGAATAGTTGTCCGTGGAAAGGGCGGCCACACGGGCGGATTCCGGCACATAGTACTGATTGACATAGTCGCTCAGCATCCGGTTGGTCGTGAAGTTGCAGGCCACCTGGGCGATGGTGTTCTTGATGAACTCGATCCACTCTTCGCTGCGGCCGGTGGACTTGCTGACGTTGTAGAAGGCCGGCGCGATTTCGTTCTCGATGATGCCATAGATGGTGGCGGCGTCAAGTTCGTCCTGGAAGTTCTGGTCGTCGTAACTGCGCTCCATCGGGAGGGCCCAGCCGGCGCCTTTCTTGTAGCCTTCCACCCACCAGCCGTCGAGCACGGAGAAGTGCATGACGCCGTTCATCGAAGCCTTTTCGCCGGAGGTACCGGAAGCCTCGAGGGGACGGGTCGGGTTGTTCATCCACACGTCCACGCCCTGCACGAGCAGTTTGGCGATGGAGATATCGTAGTTGGGCACGAAGATGATCTTACCGATAAAACGGTCCTGCTTGGAAATCTCCACGATGCGTTTGATCAGGTCCTGACCGGCCTTGTCGGCGGGATGGGCCTTGCCGGCAAAGAGGAACTGAACCGGACGCTCGGGGTTGTTGACGATCTCGTCCAGACGGTCGAGGTCACGGAAGAGCAGGTGGGCACGCTTGTAGGTGGCGAAACGGCGGGCAAAACCGATGGTCAGCACATCGTCGCGCAGCGTCTGCTTGATGGTCACCACCTGACGGGGGGAATAGTGGCTGGAAGCCACAGGGTCGCTCAGACGCTCCTTGACGGCCTCCACCAGGCGTTTCTTCAGGGCCAGGCGGATATTCCACACCGCTTCATCGGAAATCTTGTACACGCCGTCGAAGCAGGATTTGTCGTAGTGGTGGGTCTTGAATTCCTCACCGAAGACTTTCGCGTGGGCCACTTTCCACTCGTGGGCGCACCAGGTCGGGTAGTGGACACCGTTGGTCACATAACTGACATGGAGCTCGTCCTTGAGGTAGCCGGGCCACATGTTGTTGAAAATCTCCTTGCTCACTTCGCCGTGGAGCCAGCTCACGCCGTTCACCTCCTGGGAGATGTTGGCGGCAAGGATGGACATGGAGAATTTCTCGTTCTTATCGTAGGGATTGAGTTTGCCCAGGCTCATCATTGTCTCCCAATCCACGCCGAGACGGTGGGGGTAATGGCCGATGTACTTGCCGAGCAGGCCATCGTCGAAGGAGTCGTGGCCGGCAGGAACCGGGGTGTGCGTGGTAAAGAGGGAAGAGGCGCGGACCACTTCGAGGGCCTCGTCGAAGGAGAGTTTGTCCTGATTGATGTACTCGTTGAGGCGCTCCAGGCCGATGAAAGCGGCATGTCCTTCGTTGCAGTGGTACACCTGGGGACGCATGCCGAGCTTGCGGAGCAGGCGGATACCGCCCACGCCCAGAAGCATCTCCTGTTTGAGACGGTTCTCCCAGTCGCCGCCATAGAGGTGGTGGGTCACGAAACGGTCTTCAGAGGCATTGTCCTCATAATCGGTGTCCAGCAGGTAGAGGTCGGTACGGCCCACCGCCACTTTCCAGATACGGGCGTGGAGGGGACGGCCGGGGAAACCGATGGTGATCGTCTGCCAGTTGCCGTTCTCGTCGAGCACGGGCTGGGCGGGCGTATTGAGGAAGTCCTGCGCGTCGTATTTGGAGACCTGGTCACCGTAAGCGGAAAGCATCTGGGTGAAATAGCCGTAACGGTACAGCAGGCCGACCGCCACGAGGTTCACGTTCATGTCGCTGGTTTCCTTGAGGTAGTCGCCGGCCAGGATGCCGAGACCGCCGGAATAGATCTTCAGGGACGTATCCAGACCGTACTCCATGCAGAAGTATGCGATGGAAGGATCGGTCCTCTTGTCCTTGAGGGCCATGTACTCATTGAATTCTGCCGTCACCTTCTGCAGACGGGCGAGGAATTCCGTATCCTGTTCGAGTTCCTTGTACTTACGGATGCTGATTTTATCAAGCATTTGAATCGGATTGCCGTCCGCCGCCTTCCAGGCCTTCGGATCGATGGATTCAAACAGTTCGCGGGCGGAATCATTCCAGCACCACCAGAGGTTACGGGACAAGGTGTCCAATTCAGCCAGTGCTCCGGGGAGATTCCTTCTAACCAAAACTGTATTCCAGGAGGGCTGGTTGACTTGTATGTTTCTATATGCCATTGTAATTGTAATTAGGTTTTACTTTTTCTTGACGGCAGCCTTCTTCGCAGGAGCGGCCTTTTTTGCAGCGGGTTTCGCGGCAGGAGCGGCCTTCTTGGCGGCGGCAGCGGGCTTCACAGCGGCCTTCTTCGCAGCAGCCTTCTTCACGGGCTTGACCACGCGGACCGGAGCGACGGGGCTCTCGTTGACACGGGAGACCGCACCGCCGGAAGCGAGGGCGTCATCCACGCGGATCATGAAGTCGCTGAGCACGTTCATGTAGTTGATGAAGGCCTCGTAAGGCGTGTCGTAGGGGTTGAAATACTTGTGCACGGCGCCGTCGGAGAAGAACTTGGTGCACATGTAATAGAAGTGGTCGCTCTCCTGCAGATGACCGTAGTCGGCCCAGAGGGCGTCGTCGTTGAGCAGGGAGAGTTTCTCACTGAGGGAGTAGAGTTTGTGGAACGCGTCGTTCTGGAGTTCGTTGCCGAGCCAGGCGGTCACATCCCGCTCTTCGTCCGCCCAGGAGATGGGATCGGGAACGTCGAGCACGTCGACGGCCTTGTGTTTGGCAGCGGCCAGCGCAGGGGTGACGAATTCGAAGGTACCGTCGGCAAGAACGGCGTCGGGCAGACCCTTGATGAAATCAAAGATACCGCTGGATGCCTTCTGATGCTCACCGAAGGTCTCATAGTCCATGAACAGGTTGATGATATCCTGTTTCTTGGCCGCATCTTTCAGCCAGAAGAGGTACTTGTCGGTGGTCAGCGGCCACTCGGACCAGCCACGGTCGGAGAAACGGAAGGCGATGTCGTCGCTCAGGCCCGAATTCTTCAGCAGGAGCTTGAGCTCCGGAGCGGTGGCGCAGCTGTAGAGGAAGTTGGGACTCTTCCAGCCGAGGATATGCTTCGCACCCTCGGTAATCATCGTCCGGTAACCCATGTCGGCCACCATGGCGCCGATGGCGTCGGAGTAGATCAGTTCGGTGTTGCGGAACGTAACGGGTTCCACGCCAAGATACTTCTGGAGCGCCTTGCGGTGCTTGCTGACCTGATGACGGAAGTCCTCCGCGTTGGCCAGGGAAGCCAGGGAGTGGTAATAGGTCTCGGAGAGGAACTCCACGCAACCCGTTTCAGCCAGTTTGCGGAAACTTTCAATCACTTCGGGGCAATAGCGGTCCAGCTGCTCGAGCAGGGAACCGGTGATGCTGAAGCTCACCTTGAAATCCTCGCCGTGGCTCTTGATCAGATCCAGCAGCATGGCGTTGGCGGGCAGGTAGCATTTCTGGGCCACCCTTTTAAGAATCGTCCGGTTGTTGAAATCATCGTAGTAGTGCGAACTCTTTCCGATATCGAAGAATCTGAAAAGACGGAGCCGGGTCGGCTGATGCACGTGGAAATAAAGACAAATGCTCTTTTTCATATCTAGAGAACTGACTGATAAACTTGTTTGACCTTGGCCGCCGCATTGACCCATTTGATGGCGTTGACCTCATCGTGCCCAAAGCGTGCGGCTACGTTCGCCAGGGCGGGATAGGTAATCAGACCGTAGATGTCATCCGCCATCGCGTCCACATCCCAGAAGTCGGTCTTGAGCGCATAGTGGAGAATCTCCGCGCATCCGGACTGCTTGCTGATGATGGAAGGGACATACGTCTGCATGGCCTCCAGCGGGGAAATACCGAAGGGTTCGCTGATGGAGGGCATCACGTACACGTCGGAAAGGGCGAACATCTTCTGCACGTCCGCTCCGCGCAGGAAGCCCGTGAAGTGGAAACGGTCGGAGATGCCCAGCCGGGCCACGTGGTGAATACAACGGTTGAGCATATCGCCGCTACCGGCCATCACGAAACGCACGTTGTCGCAGCGTTTGATAATCTTGGCGGCCGCCTCAATGAAATACTCGGGCCCTTTCTGGTAGGTCACGCGGCCGAGGAAGGTCACGATCTTGTCCTTGACGCCGCGCTCGACCTGGATATTCTCCCGGCCGCTGAAGTCCACGGCATTGTGGACGGCCACCACCTTGGCGGGGTCGGCTCCGTACTTGTTGATACAGATGTTGCGCGTAAGGTCGCTCACGGCGATAATCTTGTCGGCTGCCATCATACCCTTCTTCTCCAGGTCGTACACACGCGTATCGATGTTGTCGTCGCTGCTGCGGTCGAAGGAGGTCGCGTGGACGTGGATCACGAGGGGCTTGCCGGTCAGCTGCTTGGCGGCGATACCGGCGAGATAGGTCAGCCAGTCGTGGGCGTGAATCACGTCGAACTCGTCCTTGTGCTCCATCGCAATCGTGGCGCCCACCATCGCGTAGCGGGCCACTTCTTCCATCAGGTTCGCCCCATATTTGCCGGAAAATTTGTATTTCTGGCCGTACTGGATGCGGAAATCTTCGACCTGACGATTGCGCTCCTCCTCCACGATGGTGGAGAAATCTTCCGGAGACACATACGGAATCATATTGGTACCGATATGGACAAACTGGACCTTGCCCAGGAACTCGTCCACGGTCTTGCTGGTCAGATCGACGGGCACGTCGCTCGCGTTGATGATTTTCACGGCGCTCTGGTCCTCGTCGCCGCTGGCGGAAGGCATCACGAAGAGGACTTCCACGTCATTGGCGGCCAGGCCCTTGGTCATGCCGTAGCAGGCGGTACCCAGACCACCCGCAATATGGGGAGGAAACTCCCATCCGAACATCAATACTTTCATCGTCTATTCCTCCATTTTGTTTTTGGCAATCAGATACTCGCACCACAGCAGGGCGGACGTCGCGCAGGCCGAGGAAATGGCGCCGTGGGGCTCGTGCGGGGGATCCCCGTCGTAGAGCTCGGAGAAGGCGCCCACGCCGTGCTTGCTGACATCTTCAAGGAATCCTTCAAGCAGATATTCCGCACGCTTGGTGAAACTCCGGCCGCGGAGGCGGAAGTTGATGTCGATGTAGGGGCCGAGCCACTCGGGCCAGGCGCAACCCTGATGATAGGCAAGGTCGCGTTCCGTCTGGGATCCCTCGTACACGCCGCGGTAGTTGACGTTGCGGGGAGAGAGGGAACGGATGCCGCGCTTGGTCAGCAGTTCGCTCTTGACGCTGTTCATCACCTGTCCCTGAACTTCCTCGTCCAGCGGGGAATAGGGAACGAAGACGGCGACCATCTGGTTCGGACGCACCTCGAAGTGACCGCCGGCGTTGTCCACGTAATCGGCCAGCCAGCCCTTCTCTTCGCTGTAGAAGAGGGGTTGGAAGTTTTCCGCGGCCAAATCGCGCACATGGCTCCACTTCTCGACGAAAACGTTTTTCTTCGGGCCGTACTTGCCTTCCATTTCGAGGGCGAAGCATAGGGCGTTGTACCACCAGGCGTTGGTGTCTACCTGGTAGCCGGCCCGCTCGGTGACGGGATAGCCGTCCACGTAGGCGTTCATCCAGGAAAGGGCCACACGGTCCATCTGGGCCCAGAGCAGGCCGTTGGGATGCAGGGTCACTTCCTTGCGGACGCCGGGAGCATAGCTCTCGATAATGCCCTTGACGGTCTTGCCGTACTTGGCCCACACCCCCTTCTCGTCACCGGCGAAGGCGATGTACTGCTGCAGCGCGTTGGCGATACGCAGCGGCGCTTCCACCTGCGTGGTGCGGCAGAAGAGGCGTTCCTGTTCGTCGGCAATCAGGTTGTCGAGGATTTCCTCGAACTCGTCGCAGTCGCCGTTGGCATAGAGCGTCAGGCCCGGCAGGGAAATGACGGTCTCGCGGAGCAAACCCGTCTCCAGCCAGGAGAAACCGGCGCAGATGCGCTTGTGGCCGCCCCGGTTCTGCTTGAAGAGGTCAGCGTTGGCAATCAGCAGGTCCTGGAAATTGTCGGGAGAAGTCATGTTCCTGGCAATCTCGTCGTAACGGGCCTTGAGGCCTTTGGTCGCCACGGCATCCACGCCAGCCGCGACAATCAGCACGTCGCCCTTCTTCAGGTCCACCGAGAAGTCACCCGGCACGAAGAGGTCTTCGATGCAGTCGAAACCGCGGCGGTACTCGTCGGAGTAGGTCACGTCCTTGTACCAGCAGGGAGCGTATTTGAAGGTGGACTTTCCGCTCAGCTGCAGGTTCAGCGTCGGGAAGCCCGGATACATCTTGAAGGAAACACCGCCCTCGATCGTCCGGGCGTTCGTATCCGCCTGGTCGTTCTGTTTCGTAAGGGCGTGGATGCTGCGGAAAGCGAGGAAGGGGCGCAGGGTCATCGTCATCTTCGACGGCGACTCGACCACTTCGTAGCGGATCATCACCTGGTCCGCATCCGGCGTCAGCAGGATCGATTTCTTGAGCATGATTTCACCGACCTTGTAGGTAATGGTCGGAATCGGGTCCACATCAAAGTCCACGATGTACTTGTGACCCTTGGGGTCGTACTGGTCGCCATAGCAGTGAATGCCGAGGTTGAACTGGCGTCCGCCCAGGTGCAGGCTCTCATCCAGCGAGGAAAGCAGCATGTACTTTCCGCCGCCGAGCGCATCCACCGGTACGGCCAGCAGACCATGGTAGCGCCGGGTGTTGCAAGCCGCAATGGACATGTTGCAATAGGCACCCGTCTTGTTCGCACTGATGATTTCGCGTTTGAGCGAATACGACAGGTTCACAAGCTCCGCTTTGTTGAATTTGATAAATGCCATATACCGTGTATATTAAATCGCACAAAAGACGCGGCAAATTTACAAAAAAATTCTGGAAAAAGAGGTATATTTGCCAGCAAGATGCGCAAACTCTTTCTGGTTGTCCCCTGCCTCAACGAAGCCGACGTGCTCCCGCTTTCCCTTCCCCGGATGCTCAGCGCGCTGGATTCGCTCGGCGGCACCGTCCCCGAAGGGGAAATGGAAACGGGCATTCTCATCGCCGACGACGGAAGTACCGACGGCACGGCGGATTTTCTGAAAACCTTTCCCGACCCGCGCGTACAGCATCTTCCCCTGCCCCACAGCGGGCAACAGGGAGCCATTTTGGGCGGCATCCGGGCGGCGCTGGAGCAGGGCGCGGACGCCGTCATCACCCTTGACGCGGACCTCCAGGACGACCCCGAGGCCATTCCGCAAATGGTGGAAAAATGGCTCGGCGGAAAACAGGTCATCTATGGGATCCGCAACGACCGGGGCCGGGATTCCGCCTTCAAGAAAACCAGCGCCTGGCTCTTCTACGCCCTGATGCACCTTTCCGACAGGCGTCACATCCCCGGCCACGCCGATTTCCGGCTGATGGACCGCCGCTGCCTGGAGGCGCTGCTGGAAAAAGCCACCCCCTCCGGCGATTTGATTCGCAACCTCGTTCCCACCCTGGGCTTCGACGCGGACACCGTCTTTTACACCCGGGGCGACCGGCCGGCCGGCGAGAGCAAATACAACCTTTTCCGGATGATGGGACTGAGTTGGAAGGGGCTGCTTGCCCAGGCGCCCGTCTGCCTGTTTTTCCTCATTCTGCTTACTTTCACGGCCTTTTTCCTGACCTCCATCGACTCGCCCTTGCACGATGACATGGTGGCGCACGGTGGCTACATCCGGCACGATTCGGCCTGGTACTTCATGGGCGGAAAATCCTGGGTGAACGGCCTTGTTCCCTATGTGGATTTCGCCGATTCGAAAGGTCCCCTGCTCTGGCTTTTCTATGCCCTCGCCTACCTGATTTCGCCCCGCTCGTGGATCGGCGTTTTTTGGATCAACGCCCTCGCCTACGTGGCGACCGCCGCCCTGCTCTTCCACCTGAGCCTGTTGCTGACCTCCTCCCCGAAAAAATCGCTCCGGATCGGCGTTCTGCTGAACTTTTTCTATTTCATTCCCCTGCTGATTTTCGACGACAAGGCAGAAGCGCTCACCCTGCCCTTTGTCGCACTGTCCCTGCTGATGGCCGGGAAATCCCTCTGGGGAAAAGGCGGCAGTTTCTTCCTTTGGGGCTTGGCTTTCGGCGCCATCCTTCTGATCAAATACAGCGTTGCGGCCATGACGGGTATCTTCCTGATTGCCATGCTCTTGCGTCTGAGGGGATGGAAGTCGTTCCTGAAGGCGGCAGGAGGGGCGCTCGGCGGTTTTGCCCTTATCGTCGTACCCGTATTGGCGTTGCTATGGCGGGAAGGTGCGTTGGAGGCCTTCTTTCAGGAATATTTCCTCAAGACCTTCCTGACCATCAACAACATCCTGGATGCGAACGACCCCGGAGAGTTCCTGCGCTATGAGATGCTCGGCTACATGGCCGTGGCTGTCGCCGGGACGCTTTCCGCCGCGGTTGCGCTCAAAAAGGCGAAATGGTTTCCGCCCGTCGCGCTCGCGTGGTTCCTTCTTTGCCTCGCGCGTTACGCCCGTACCTATTATTTTATTCCCGTGGGCACGCTGATGGTTTTCACCGTCCTTGCCCTTTTACGCTGCTTCGAGCGGGATTTCGGCTGGAAACGCTATGTTTTCGGGACGCTGATAGCGGGCGCGCTTGTCTTTTTCGGCATTTCCAACGGTTGGACCTACAAGGAAGATTATTTCTATGGACGGGAAATGAACCTCCACCGGGAACGGGCGCAGGCCTATATTCATCTGGTGGCCGAAAAACGCCATCCGCGGGTGCTCTACTGGGGCTGCGGCGATCACGGCTACGGCATCCGGGCGGAGGACCTGCCCGCCTGCAAATACTGGGCGCTCCAGGCGGGAAGCACCCCGGAAATGGATGAGAATCAGGAGAATACCGTCAAAAACCAGTTGGCGGATTTCATCTTTATCAACACCTACGACTGGGAGCGCGAGCACAAACTTTCCGAATACGGATACATACGATGCCCGAAGCCGGAATTCGGCCCCTACGGCGTATTTATCCGAAAAGAATGATTGTTAATACCCGGATGACTGCGGAGCCTTCGAGGATGAAGACTGCGGAGCCTTCGAGGATGAAGACTGCGGAGCCTTGGAAGATGAAGATTGCGGAGCCTTGGAGGATGAAGACTGTGGAGCCTTAGAGGAAGAAGAGTACGGCTCTACGGACGAAGAAGACTGAATCTGCTCTCCCGATGAACTTCCGCCCGTTTCCGGATCGTAATGTTCATCCGTCTCCACGAAAAATGTCAGGCGCATCTTGTTGCCGGCGGCATCCTGGACACGAATCATCGCATTTCCGACGGCAATGGGCCGGATCAGAATCGGGAATCCGGTGGCCATATATCCATCCTCGGAGACCGTCGCCGTAGAAGTGGCGGGCTTGACAAACTTCAACACGTCCTCGGGAGTCACGGTCCATCGGACCTCTCCGGGGTAGGACTGAGGGTCCGAATACGCCCCTTTTCCGATGCACAGGGCCACGTTGTAATCCGTCAGACCGATGGCGCAGGGGTTTGTGACCTCCTTCCAGAGGTTGTAATCGAGAATCTTGGCCTCGAAAGACTCAAAATCCACCGGATCGGCCTGTCCGCCGCCATCCGGAGCGGGAGCGGGCGAGGCATTCTTCTCGGAACAGCCCACGATGGCGATGCCCGTGGCAAGCACCACTGCGGCAAGGAATATCCAGATCTTTTTCATGGCCTTATTCTCTCTTTTACAAACATTTTGGCAAAAATATGTACAAAGTGGGAGAAATACAAATATATTTTCTATTTTTGACCTCGTATTCGTAAGGAACCCGTCTATGAAGAAAGACCGCTGGATTACCGTCGCCTTTGTCGTGGCCATCCTCATCCTGTCGCTGCTGGCCAGGATTCAACTCCTGCCCCTGGAATCGGGCGACTGGAAGTACTGCGTAGCCGTATGGATGGAACGCATTCAGGAACTCGGCCCCTGGAAGTCCCTCTCGATCCACATTTCGGACTACAGCGCCTCCTATATGTACCTGATGTGTATGCTGTCCGGCTTCGGCAATTCCCTGTACGCCATCAAGGGCGCCAACATCGTTTTCGACTACGCCGCCGCCTTCGTCGTGTTCCTGCTGGTCAGGCAACTGACCGGCAATTCGCGCAAAGGCATCGCCGCCCTCGCCCTCACCCTGCTCTGTCCCACCGTAATCATCAATGGTTCCTGGTGGGCCAACTGCGACATCATCTACTGTTTCTTCCTGCTCCTTTCTCTTCTTTTCCTTTTCAAGGACAAGGGGGCGCTCTGCTGCGTGATGATGGGAATCGCCTTCTCGTTCAAGCAGCAGTCCCTGTTTCTGCTCCCCTTCCTGGCCATTCTCTGCGTCAAGGGGAAGGCCCTCAAACTTTGGCATTTCCTCTGGATTCCCGCCGTCTTTTTCCTGGCCCAGATTCCCGCGTGGATTGCCGGGCGGCCGCTGGGCGAGCTGCTGGGCATCTATTTTTTACAGGCCGGCGAGTTTCCCTACTGCACCCTGCACTTTCCCAATTTCTACGAATTTCTGGATGAAAACACCCTTCACTGGCATCATATGGAGGCCATTTCCGCGGTCGGGCTGTGTTTTGCCTTCGGCGTGCTGGGCGTCCTCGCCTGGATCGTTTGTACGCGGAAATTCAAAATGACGCCGGAGATTTTTATCACCCTGGCCATGCTGTCCGTCAGTCTGGCCCTCTTCACCCTGCCCCACATGCACGAACGCTATGGTTTCCTCGTGGATTTACTGGCTATCATCTACGCCGTTCAGCGTCCCCAAAAAGCGCCGCTTGCCCTGGGCTATCTCCTCATTTCCCTCCTCTCCTACATCCCCTTCCTCAATGGCACGTATGTCATTCCCATGATTTACCTCGCCCTCGCCATGCTGGGCCTGAATATCCTGCTCGCCCGGGATCTGGCCCGGCAGATTTCTACCTCAGATCCAGATTGAGGCCGACGCCGGCGAGGACGCAGTTGAGCGCCCCGTCGCGGTTGAAATAGACGAGATGGAGCCGGACCATTTCGGAATGGGGGACGGGGAAGAATTCCAGTCCGCAGCCGGCCTGCCAGCTGTCGGTACCGTCGGGAAGCATCGGATCTTCAATGCCGGACTGCTTGTAGTCCCAGGTGGCTTTCCCGAAAATCCGCATCCACTCCGTCGCGCGAACCTTGAACTTGGTCACGGCGGAGAAATCCTTGAAGAACGTGGGACGGTCAAGGTCGAGGCGATGGACGAGCCCCAGGTCGACAAAGGCGATTTCCCCGATATGGAAGCGGTTGCCCAGGCAGACATAAAAATTGTAATGTCCCTTGGCCCGCTCGAACGCGTTGACGGACCAACTGTGCTGCCAGACGCCCTGCCGCCCCTGCAGCAGGATGGAATAACCGAGCAGGTTGGAAGCCCGGTTGCTGTAGAGGCTATTGCTCACCTGCAGCCAGAGCGTTTCATTCTTGAAATGACGGGCGCCGTTCAAGGCGTAATTGTACATTCCGCTCAGCCCGCTAAAAAACGCGGGACGGATGTAGATATCGTAGGAAGTCGCCTGGTACTCGAATCCGCCGCAGGCGACATAAGTCTTTCCACCCAGAATCTCCCAGTCGTTCTTACGCCAGGACAGGTACAGGTAGTCAGTCGCGCTCAGGTAGTTACCATCCGTGATGGCTTTGTTGAAACGCTGGCGGAAACGAAAGAAAAAATGCTTTGCAAAGGTACCGGTGAGTTGCACCCGTAGATAATCACATTTGAAGAGGAAATCACGGTTCTCCGTCGCAAGGCTGACGCGGCCCCGCAGGTTCAGGTGCCAGTCAAACTTTTTGCTCTCCTCCTTTGCTGCGGCTTCTTTTTCCACGACCGCTTCATTCCCGTCGCCCTCTTCGACAGGAGCGGGCGCAGCGGAAAGCAGCAGCGGCAGAAAGAAGAAAAACAGAAGGAAAATTCGTTTCATCACGTGTTTCATAATTCAAATGTAGCGAAAAATACGGCCGAAAATCCAGGGGAAACGCAGTCTTGTAACAGTTTGTCTTTTTTGGGTAAATTTCTTATCTTTGATGGTACCTTCCCTTGGCTATCTTTGCATAAACCTCCATGCGACTTATGTACAAACATAACTTATCCATTTTTGCCATCCTGGCCCTGCTTATCCTGATTGCGGCCAACTGCCACCCGTGGCACCCAAAGCCGGGAAACAACCTGTACGGCTGCGTCACTTGCGAAGACGGGCAGCCGCTTTCCGGCGTCTGGGTCAGCGACGGCCGGATCTGGGCACAGACCGATTCGACCGGACGTTATGAGATGTGCAGCGGGAAGCAGCAGCAAGTCGTTTTCATCGTTACGCCCGAGGGCTACACCGCCCGCCTCGAGGGAGATATCACGCCCCGTTTCTGGTTCCCGACATCATCCGACAGCACGAAAAAGGAACGCCGGGACTTCCGCTTGAACAAGACGCCGGACGAGCGTTATGCCGTTCTCTTCCTGCCGGACGCCCATCTTTGCGGCGAGAAAAGGGCCACGGCCCTCTTTGATTCGCTGACGGTCTCCCTGAGCCGGAGAATTGCCGGCGACCTGTCCGGAACGGGCCGGAAAGTGATGATGGTCAACCTCGGCGACCTCAGCCACGACCGCTACTGGTACTCCTCCTCCTTTACGATTCGGGACGCCTACCGTTTTCTCCGCAACACCGGCCTGGAAGGTCCGATGTACAGCGTCACGGGCAATCACGACCACGACCCCTCCGTCTGTCTGCCGGATTTGGGACAGGAGGATTTCGAGTCGCAGGCGCAATACCGCGAGCTGATGGGGCCGGCCTGGTACGCCCTCAATGTCGGGCAGCAACACTGGGTGATGATGGACAATATGTTCTATATCAACACCCCCCTGGATTCGGTTGTCATCCCCGGCGTGGCCGGAAAGCGGAACTACCGCGTCCGTTTTTCGCAGGAACAGTTGGACTGGCTCAAAGAAGATTTTTCGCACCTGGCCCCCGGAACGGAGGTCTGCCTCTGCGCCCACGGGCCGCTCTTTAACGCCCGGGGATGCTGCCATCCGGAAGAGCAGGTGGCCTTCCTGGACTCGCTGGCGGCCGCATGCGGGACGACCATCCGCTTTTTCGCCGGTCACGCGCACCGCATGGAAACGACCACCAGCCAGGCATATCCCCACATTACGGTCTATACGCTTCCGGCGGTTTCCGGCAATATGTGGGAATCTATGCCCCAATCCCGTCCGCTGGGTCTGGACGGCTGCGAGGGCGGCGTGGAATACGCCCTCTTTGACGGGAAGGAACTGTCGCTGCGCTATGAGACCTACAGCGGCGCGAACCCCTATTTCCGTGCCTATGACATGAACGGACAGCGCGAGCGCTGGAGCACGCGGGAAGACTGCACCTGGATTATGAAGGAAGTGGGCGATTTCGTCAACTACACCGACCCTGCCTACGAAAACGGCATCCTGGTCAACTTCTGGTGGTATTCCGAAGGAGACAGCATCGAAGTGCTGGAAGACGGACATCCGCTGAAGGTGACGCCCGCCCCCTTTGCCGTGGACCCCGACGGCCTTTACAGCCACTTCAATTACCGCCGCCGTTCCTACGAGGGCCGGCACCTCTGCCCGGCGAACATCGAACTGGCGTTCTCGCGCCTCTTCTACGCCCGCGCCCATCGGAGCGACTCGCAAATCGTCATCTGCGCAAAGAATGCCGCCGGAGAGGTCATCGCCCGGGAACATCTTCGCTAATTTTGAAATAATAACCACATAATTGATATGAGAAAACTGTTTACCCTGCTGGTGCTGTCGCTGCTGACGCTGTCGGCCACGGCCCTGCCCCGCATCGTCGGGCATCGCGGTTGCCGTTTCGACGGTCCTTTCGAGAACACCCTCGCCTCCCTGAAGTTCGCCCAGGAGTGCGGCGTGGACGCCGTGGAATTCGACGTCCAACTGACCTCCGACGACCAGGTAATCGTCTTTCACGGCCCCGCCGTACCCGGAACCGACAAAAAAATTCAGGAAATGAGTTTTTCCGAGGCCCGCGCCGTCTCGCTTCCCGGCGGGCATCAGATGCCCACGCTGGAAGAATGGTTTGCCCAGGCCTCTCTCCGGCCGGACATTTCCCTCGTACTGGAAATCAAGAAACAAGCCTCTGAAGAAAAGATCAAACTGCTCGTAGACAAGACGGTGGCGGCCGTGCAGGCAGCCGGCGTACAGGACCGCCTGGATTACACCTCCTTCAGCACGGTGGCCCTCGACGAGGTCCGCCGCCTGTGCCCGCAGGCCCGCCTGATTTATCTCGCCAGCGGCGTGGGCGCCCCGGACGCCACTTTCGCGAAAGAAAAAGGCTACCAGGGCATTTCCTACAACCTCGATGCCTTCCTCAACCATCCCGAAATTGTCGACAAAGCCCGCTCCCTGGGCCTTGAGACGACCCTGTGGCTGGTCAACGACCGGGAAGTGGCCGAGTGGGCCGTCAAGCACGGCATTGACAACGTCTCGGGCGATTTCCCCGAAAAGATTGTCGAATGGCTCCGTCCTTCGGTACGCCACGCCGACATTCCCACGCGTTGGGCCAGTGAGGTCAATCCCGACGCCCCCCTGCCGGAATATCCTCGTCCCCAGATGGTCCGTCCCCTGTGGCAGAGCCTCAACGGCCGCTGGGATTACGCCATCCTCCCCGACGGAGCCGCCTATTCCGCTCCGGAAGGCAAAATCGTGGTGCCTTTCGCCGTGGAGTCTTCCCTCTCGGGCGTAGGCCGCACCCCGGGCGCGGGCAAGACGCTTTGGTATGAACGCCGCTTCAGCGTGCCCGCCGCCTGGAAAGGCAAACGGGTTCTGCTGCATTTCGGCGCCGTAGACTGGGAAGCGGAAGTGTTTGTCAACGGTCAGCGCGTAGGCGGCCATACCGGTGGCTATACGCCCTTCTCCTTCGACATCACCCCACTGTCTCAATAAAGGAGAACAGGTCGTGAAGGTCCGCGTCAAGGATGACAGCGACCAGGGCTGGCAGCCGCGCGGCAAGCAATCCGCCCATCCCCAGGGCATCTGGTACACGCCGGTCAGCGGCATTTGGCAGAGTGTCTGGATGGAAGCGGTTCCTTTCACACACATCGCCTCCTACTACGCCAGCTCCGATATCGACAAAGGCGAACTCCGGGTACAGGTTGATGCCCGGGGACTGGGCGAAAACGACGAGGTAAAGGTCGTTCTGAAAGACGGAGGCAGCCGCGTGGCGGAAGCCGTCGGAACGGATGTACTCCTGAGCGTCCCCGAGCCGCATCTGTGGTCTCCTTCCGACCCCCACCTCTATGATCTGCTCATCTCCGTTCAGCGCAAGGGGAAAACCGTGGACGAAGTGAAGGGATACACGACCCTGCGGAAAATCTCCAAGATCCGCACCGACGACAGCTACCGCACCTCCAAGGGCGTTCCGCAGGGCTACCTGCGGCTGGCGCTCAACAACGAGCCCCTCTTCCAGTTCGGTCCGCTCGACCAGGGCTGGTGGCCCGACGGCCTCTATACCGCTCCGACCGACGAGGCACTCAGATTCGACATCGAAAAGGCGAAAGACTGGGGCTTCAACATGATCCGCAAGCACGTGAAGGTGGAACCGGCCCGCTGGTACTACTGGTGCGACGTGCTGGGAATGATGGTCTGGCAGGATATGCCCAACATCGCCGACCACAACAACAAGGCCAACGCGAACCGCCCGGGCGAGCTTGCCGCTGCCCAGCACAACGTCTGGGCCAACGACTCCTTCGTAGGCGGAACGGACTGCAAGGTGCCCGCCGAATGGAAGAAGAACTATTACAAGGAATGGGGCGAAGTCATCGATGCCTTCAAGGGATTCCAGTGCATCGTGCTCTGGGTGCCCTTCAACGAGGCCTGGGGCCAGTTCGACACCCAAAAGGTGGTCGAATTCACCCGGGAGAAGGATCCGACGCGTTTGGTGAACGAGGCCTCCGGCGGCAATTTCCACCTCTGCGGCGACATCCTGGACGCCCACCACTATCCCGAACCGATGATGAACGTCTTCGAGCGGACGATGGTCAACGTGCTCGGCGAGTACGGCGGCATCGGCTACGCCATCAAGGACCACATCTGGTATCCCTACGGCAAGAACTGGGGCTATGCCGGCCTGTGCACCTCGGCGGATGAGGTTCTGGAACGCTACAAATGCTACGCGGAGCGCCTGAAACTGCACATCTGTACGGGCTGCGCCGCCGCCGTCTATACCCAGACCACCGACGTCGAAGTGGAGGTCAACGGCCTGATGACCTATGACCGCCTGGAGAAGGTGGATGCCGCCACTCTGCGGGCCATCAATGAAGACGTCATCGCTACGCCCTTCTGGATCAAATACCCAGGAAACAAAAAGAATTAAAACACTAAAGCCTTGTGAAAACCATTACGATTATCGGATCCGGCATGATGGGATCCGCCCTTGCTTTCCCCGCCCGTGAGAACGGCCACGAAGTCCGCCTGGTAGGTACCCACCTCGACCGCGACATCATCGACGCCTGCCGCAAGACCGGTCAGCATCCCAAGTTCGACCGCCCCTTCCCCGCCGGCGTGAAGTATTTCCAGATTGAAGAGTGGAAAGAAGCCGTCAAAGGCTGTGATTTCGTCATCGGCGGCGTATCCTCCTTCGGCGTGGACTGGTTCCTCGACACCATTCTCTCCGAACTCGACCCCGCCACCCCGGTGCTGTCCGTGACCAAGGGCCTGATCAACCTGGAAGACGGGACGCTGATTTCCTATCCCGACTACTGGAAACGCGAACTGGAAAAACGCGGCATCCGGCGGAGCGTCTGCGCCATCGGCGGTCCCTGCACCAGTTACGAACTCGTGTATCACGACCAGACCGAAGTCGCATTCTGCGGCGAGGACTCCGCCCAGATCAAGATGATGAAAGAGGCGATGACGACCTCCTACTACCACGTTTCCCTGACCAACGACGTCATCGGATTGGAGAGCGCCGTGGCCCTCAAGAACGGCTACGCCCTCGCCATTGCCATGACCATCGGCCTGATCAACCGCCACAACGGACCTGAAGCGGGGCTCCACTTCAACTCCCAGGCGGGCGCCTTCTACCAGGCTGTCAAGGAAATGCGTCTGCTGCTTGAGATGCAAGGATCGACCCGCGATTGCGAAAACATCGGCATCGGCGACCTGTATGTGACCGTGTACGGCGGCCGCACCCGCAAGGTGGGCATTCTGCTCGGTGAGGGCAAGACCTACCAGGAAGCGATGGATATCCTCGCCGGCGTCACGCTGGAGAGCCTCGTCGTCTCCCGCCGCGTGTACAAGGCCATCGCCCGCAAGGCGCAGTTAGGCCAGGCCGCCCTCAAGGATTTCCCGATGCTCTGCCATGCCAACGCCGTGCTCGACGAAGGAAAAGACGCTGAACTGCCCTGGGAAGACTTTACCTTCGACCAGACCCGCTAGCCTATGGACGCTGCCGTCAAACAGCGCTATGTCCGCCTTCAGTGGAAGACGCTCATCGTCTTGATGGTGGGCTATATCTGCTATTATTTCCTGCGGAAGAATTTCAGTGCGGCCATCCCCGCTATGGAATCCACGCTCGGCCTGTCTAAAATCCAGCTGGGTATCTTCCTGACCCTGAACGGGATTGTGTACGGACTCTCACGCATGGTCAACGGGGTGCTGGCGGACCGCTATTCCAAACGCATCCTGATGTCCGTCGGACTGCTGCTCTCCTGCGCCATCAACCTGGCCATCTGCTTCTCCCCGAAGCTCAACGGCGTGGTGGCGCTCTTCGACGAGCAGGGCAAGGCCACGCTCGGCCTGGTGTACCTCATCGGTTCGCTGTGGGTGCTCAACGGCTATGTCCACGGAATGGCCTACCCGCCCATTGCGTCCATGATGGCCCACTGGTTCCATCCGTCCGAACTGGCCACCAAGCAGAGCATCTGGAATGCCTCCCATTCCCTCGGTGCCGGATTGGTCATCGCGCTGTGCGGATGGCTGCTCTCGCATTTTGGCTACGAGGCCTGGAACCTCTGCTTCATCGTCCCGGCCGTCATTGCCTTCTTCGGCGCCATCCTGATGCTGAGAACCCTGAAAGACACGCCCCAGGAATGCGGTCTTCCGCCGGTTGAAGCGCTGGTGGAAGACGGCGGGCAGAAGAAGGACGAGGCGGCAGATTCGCTGGAGATGCAACCGCTCTCGGGCGAACGGCTCCGCGCGTTCATCTCCCGGATGGTTTTTCGCAATCCCGCCATTTGGAGCATCTCCATTGCCGATTTCTGCGTTTATGTCATCCGCTTCACCATCCTCGAATGGGGAACGACCTTCCTGACGCAGTACAAGGGCTTTGACATCGCGCTGGCGGCCAGCATCGTCGCGGCCTCCGAACTGATTGGCGGCGTCCTCGGCACCATTGTCGCCGGCTGGGCCACCGACCATCTGTTCCATTCCCACACCTTGCGCACCAGCGCCCTCTTCACCCTGGGCGCCACGCTTTCCTTTACCGCTTTCTGGCTGATTCCCCAGGAGGCCCCCTGGATCTGGAGCGCCGTGGCCATCGTCGCCTCCGCGTTCTTCATCTACGGCCCCCAGGCGCTGCTGGGCGTGAGTTGCTCGCAGTATGCCACCCGGATGGCAGCGGGGAGCGCCAACGGTTTCTGCGGCATCTTCTGCTATGGAGCTACGGTGATTTCCGGCATCGGTTTCGGTTTCCTCGCCGATGCACCCGGAATGGGCTGGAACGCGGTCTTTATGGTGGCCATCGCCTTCGGACTGGCCGGCACTGTCATTCTCTCCTGCTTCTGGAAATCTCCGACGAACGGCTACGAGCGGGCTCGCAAATTCCTTGCGTAAGCTTATTCCTCGTCAAAGAGGGCTTCTTCGTCCCAGTCCGAAAGGGTACAGGTACCGTCCAGGACCTTGAACGAATAGGTCGTCAGGTCCATCAGAAGGGGCATGTGGTCCGAGGGATTGACATCGGAAGAATTGTAGTTCCCCGGGAAACCGCCCAGGACGACATCAGCGGCGGCCACGCGGCTGTAGAGTCCGTCGCTCACAAAGAAATAATCCAGCCGGGAACGGCTGTGGTACATCGAAGGCTTGAACGCGCCGGCGTGTTTGTACCAGATGACATCCTTCAATTTGTCCGCAATCAGGGGATACACCTCGTAGCAGACCGAGGCCGTGGGTTCCGAATAGGTATAGGCGGGCAGACCATTGTAGGGACTGACCGCCGTCTTCTCCTGCGGAGAATAGGCATTGAAATCCCCGCAGAAAATCCAGTTCTTCACGGAGGCATAAGCGGAATTGTCCAGCGTTCGCGAAAGGATGTACGAGAGTTCCGTCTTCCGCAGGGCGCCATACTTGGCATATTCTTCCGGATCCAGTTTGCCGGATTGGTTATCGTCCAGCGTCGGGCGCAGATGGAGGGCCACGATGTCGTAGCGGTCATCCATGCGGACATGGAGGGCGCCATGACACACGGTTCCGGGGTTTGAAATCCGCTGCAAACAGGGCAGGGAATGGGAGGAAGTAACGACGAGAGGATAATTGTCAAGGCTTATCTTGGCGGCATACGCGTGTCCCCAAAGGGGTGCGACGTCATCCAGGTCACCCGCCTCCGCGAGCATCAGCACATCCGGAGCGAGGGAACGGACCCAGGCCGCGAAATGTTCGTAACCATTTCCCGCATCCCGCTCCATTCCGTTCAGCACGTTGTAGTAAAGCAGTCGGATTTTCCCGGAAGCCTTGACGGACAGGGGTGTCAGGCAGCGGTAATCGCAGCGCTGAACGCTTGTGCTCTTGCTTTTGCGCTTTGAGACAACCTCTCCGCCCGAGACATCAAGCAAGGACAAGGTATAGGCGGGCAAAGTCCCGGCCACGACCGGCACACGGAAAACGCGGTGACCCGCCGACGGGGTAAAGGTATAACTGAAGTCGTTGCGGCCCATGACGGCGCCTCCCGAAGTGGAAAAGCGGAAGGAAGATACGCAGTCGGGCATATCCTTGACCGTAAACTCCAGGATAGCACCCTCGTGACGGAAGGAAAGGGCGTCCGAAGCGGAACTCGCCTTCATCACGGCGGGGATATAATCGTTCCCCGGCCAGGGCACCGATGCAGGAAGCGTCAATACCAACTCCCCTTCCAAACCGCTCCAAGCTCCGTCCCACCAGGGATAACCCGCCTTTCCGGCAAAACTCCGGGCTGCCGGGATCTCCCCGCTGAAGGTCGCTATGTTGCTGCCCGCTCCGCTTTCGAGGGTAAGAGCGGCCACGCTGTCGTTGTCAAGCAACACGGCAATCTTGTCTCCGGTCTGCCAGAGGACGGTGCCGTCCTCCTGGACGCCGGCCCGGCTTCCCGTCTCCTCCATCGCGGCCTCCAGGCGCAAGGTGACTGTCTCCGGCTCCCCGGGAATCCGGAGCGAGCAGGAGGCGGAAAGCAGCAGGATCGCCGTCAGGGAATAGAGCCTAGTCATCCCAATCATCATGAATCGGGTTCAAGGGTTCAATTGAGCCCGAAATCAGCATTCCGGTCTCAGGCCCCAGTTGCAAGGGGATACAGACAGGCTCCTGATACATTTGTTTAACCGCGGAATTATTCCGCCCCGAAGCGATAGATGCAGGTATGCCTGTACAGTTCACCCGGACGCAGAATCACGGGCGTAAAAGAAGGCTGATTCACGGCATCGGGCCATTTTTGGGTTTCCAGGGCCAGGGAACTTCTGAAGGTCAAGGGTTTTCCGTTGGAGCCCTTCTCACTGCCGTCAAAAAAGTTTCCGCTGTAGAACTGCAGGCCGGGCTGGTCGGAAAGAATTTCCACATAGCGGCCCGAAACGGGATCCGACACGCGGCAGACCCACTCCACCCCATCCGTGGTCTTGTCGATACACCAGTTGTGGTCATAGCCCCGCGCGTTGGTCAGCTGTTCGTTCTCCCAGCCAATCCGCTCGCCGATCAGGTGCGGTTCCCGGAAATCAAAGGGCGTTCCTTCCACGGACGCGATTTCCCCGGTCGGGATGCTCTCGGCGTCGATGGGAATATAGCGCGAAGCATTGATCTGCATCAGATATTCCTCTACACTGCCGTTGCCTTCTCCACGAAGACAGAAGAAAGGATGGTGGGAAAAATTCACGGGCGTAGCCTTGTCCGTCGTAGCCCAATAATCCACCCGGAATTCGCCTTGGGAGGAAAGGGAATACTTCATGGTCATATCCAGGTTGCCGGGATACCCTTCCAGGCCGTCCGGATGCAAAAGATGCAGGACGATGGCCGTGTCGCAAACGGACACGACGTCCCAGGTCAGATTGTCCACGCCCTTGAATCCGCCATGCAGCGTATTGTGCTCGTGATCATTCATCGGCGTATGATATTCCACCCCGTCCAGCGAGAACGAAGCGCCGCCGATCCGGTTGGCGACCGGACCCACACAGGCACCCAGAAAGCGTTCGCCCGCAGGATGGACATACTCATCGACCGACTTGTGACCGACGACGATATTCTCCTGGGCACCGCTACGGTCGGGCGTCGTCAAAGACATAACGCGCGCACCGAAATTGGTGACTTTCAGCGACAGGGCGCCGGACTGAAGGGTATATACCCTCAGTTCCCCACTGCCGGAAGCCTCCTGCTTGCAGGAAACCAGCGGCAGAAGCGCAAGGAGGGTAAGAACAAGGACCTTTTTCATCGTTATTTTACCTCAATTTCTTCAGACAGTTTGATATCCAAAGCCGAAGCGCCCACGCAGATGCGGTATTTACCGGCATCGCCGATCCAACTGTGGGAAGCGACGTCGTAGTGGGAGAAAACGGAAGCGGGCAACAGGACGGTCACTTTCTTGCTTTGCTTGGGAGCGACGCGTACCTTTTCAAAGCCCTTGAGTTCCAGATCCGACATGGCAATCTTGGCATCCTGGGCCGAAATATAGACCTGGGCCACTTCGGCGGCCTCCATCTTGCCTTTGTTGGAAACGGTAAAACTCACCTCGATTCCCTCCTGGATGTTCTTGACCGAAAGATCGGAGTAAGCAAAGTCGGTAGAGGGGAGGCCATAGCCCATCGGGAACATCGGCTTCACGTCAAAATGTTTCATGCCGCGATAGCCCAGGAAAATGCCTTCACTGTATTCGATAAAAGGATATTGGGAATAGCGTTTGGCCGTCCTTTCGCCATAGGGCTTGGAAATGACGTAATTGGGATAAGCGGGATTGGTCTCCAGCGAGCCCCAGAACGTAAAGGGCAGCCTGCCGGAAGGGGAAACCTTTCCGGAGAGAATGGAGGCAAGGGCCGTTCCGCCTTCCTGTCCGGCGTACCAGGCCATCACCAGCGCGTTCACCTTGCCGATCCAGGGATTGACATCCACCTCGCCGCCGGAATAAATCACGGCCACGGTATTGGGATTGGCGTCGGCCACGGCGCAAATCAGGTCGTTCTGCTCCTGGGAGAATGCGTAAGGCCGGTCGAAATCCTCGCCTTCCGTATCGTAATTGAAGCCGGCAGCCACCACGACGGCACCCGCCTTGCGGATTTTCTCATAATCCGGCGCCTTCCAGTCCATCAGTTCCACCTTGTAGCCTTTTCCCAGTTTGGAAAGACCGGCATACAGGGTAATGTTCCTTCCCTCGATCGGGTCCATCGCACCGCTGCCGCCGCCATAAGGGACGATGTCGGCGTTGGGACCGAGGACGATGAGGGTCTTTTTGGAAGGTTTGAGCGGAAGGATGCCGTTGTTTTTCAGCAGCACGGGGCCTTCCAGCGCCGCCGCGAGGGCGTTGGCGCGGGATTGGTCGCAATCCTCCGGTATGCTTTCATCCTTCGCGGAATTGTCCAGGAAACCATAGGCAATCACGGTCTGGAGGATATGCTGGCATTTTTCATCAATCCAGCTTTCCTCGATAACTCCGCTATCCAGCAGCCTCTTGGCATTTTCGTAATTCATCACATAGCCGCGGGGCATCTCGATATCCAGCCCGCTGCCGAAGCAACCGATGGCACTGTAGGTAGAGGTCCAGTCGCTCATCACGATGCCCTCGAAGCCCCAGGCCCGGAGGTTGTCCTTGATCAGCCAGGGATTCTCGGACGTATGCGTGCCGTTCAGGGAGTTGTAACTGGTCATGACGCAAGCCACGTCTCCCTCCTGAATCGTCTTCTTGAAGGCAGGGAAATAGATTTCATTGAGGGTGCGCTCATCGGCGTTGGAGCTGATGCCGTGCCGGTCGTATTCCTGGTTGTTCAGGGCAAAGTGCTTGACCGTAGCCATCACCCCCTTGCTCTGAATACCTTTGATATAAGACAGGGCCGTTTCGGAAGCCAGATAAGGGTCCTCACCGTAGTACTCGAAATTGCGTCCGCAAAGCGCCGTACGGTAGATATTCACACCCGGGCACAGCATAATGGCCACCCCGCGTGCACGGGCGTCCAGGCCGATGCCTTCACCCACCTTTCCGGCCACGTCCGGGTTCCAGGCCGCCGCCAGGGAGAGACCGCAGGGATAGTAGGTACTCCGCGTTTTGTTGCGCACGCCCTGAGGGCCATCGGCCATACGGATGGCCGGAATGCCCAGGCGGGGAATCGGCATGATATGGAATCCGTCCTCATACTCGCCGCCGCCTTTGATTTTTACGCCGTGAATCAGCGTGCACTTTTCCTCCAGCGTCATTTTGGAAACCAATTCCGCCGCGCGCTGCTTGGACTGGGGCGAAATCCAACCCTGGCTCATCTTGACGGGAGCAATCTTCCCGTCGGGCATAAACTTCAGCGAATCCATGCACACGACGCGGTCGTTCCCGCTCTTGGCACCCAGGGGATGACGGTGATAGATAATCAGATACGCTCCGCTCTTGGGATCCTGCACGACGCTGTGATGGCCGGCACCGGTTCCCAGAGCCGGGTCAGACTGCAGAATCGTTTCTTCCCGCTTGAAGGGTCCGAGCGGAGAATCCGCAATCGCGTACGCGACCTTATAATTATCTTTCGTCCACGAGCCTTCGCTCCACATGAAATAATACTTTCCGTCACGATACAGCATGAAGGGGCCTTCCACATAGTTTTCGGGCGTCACCTCCTTGTAAAGCGAGCCGTCCTCGAAAGGAAGAAGCTTCTTGAAATCGGACGACAGACGCACCACGTTGCAATGCTTCCAGCCGCCGTAGTACATATACCAGTCGCCGCTGCGGGGATCCTGGAAGACATGCTGGTCGATAGGCTGCGCACCGTTGACGATATCCTTGATCAGCGGCTTGCCCAAAAGGTCCTTGAACGGTCCTTCCGGCCGCTTCGCATACGCGACGCCGATGCCGCCCATTTCTCCCTCATGGATGTCGTTGGCCGAGAAAAACATGTAGTAAGTACCGTCTTTCTTCAGCACAGACGGAGCCCAGAGGGCACGCCTGGCCCACTTCACCTGCTCGGAGGAGAGCACTTTGTCGTGCTTTTTCCAACAGACCAGGTCCTCGGTGGAGAAAGCGTCGAAGTAGGTCTGCTCGTCGAAGGGAAGGGAGCGGGTCGGATACACCCAGAGCGTATTGCCGTCCACCAGACCTTCAGGGTCTGCGTACCAGCCTTCAAACAAAGGATTGGACCAGAGGGTCGCCGCTGCGAGAATCGTAAGGAGTATCTTCATATCTGCGTATGTTGACAGGAAAAATATTATTCAACGACACGTCTGAGGGCGGGATAACTGCCGGAAAGGTTCCAAATGGTCGTGCCATCCCAACCGATCTCCGCCGCTTTCGCGGAGCAGGATACGCCGGAGGCGGATTGGCGGCCGTTGTAAATCTTCTTGCCACCCTCCGTTACATCAGCAGAGTCGGTGGAAATATCCTTGGGAGTGCCTTTGACCAAATAGGTCAGGTCGTTGCGATACCAGCAGTTGCTGAAGGAAGTGGACGCCGTGCTGGCTCCGGAATGAATCTGACCGATAACCACGCCGTCCGTCGTGTTGTTGGTCTGGAAGGAAATGGAACTGTTCCAGGCCAGGAGATTGGAGACATCCCAGGTATTGGTGGTGGTGTCCGCTCCGCCGATGAGACCACCGATGGCATTGCCGCTGGCCGTCGTGGTCACCTGCATCGCGGAATAACAATTCGTCACCTCGCAGGAAGCGCCGTTGTTGACGTAACCGATGATGGATGCCATATATCCGGCATTTCCCGTAATGGTACCGGCGGAGTAGCTGTTCTGGATCTGAACATTCCTGCGGGAGTGGCCCACAAGTCCGCCAATCTGGCTGGCGCCTTCCATGGTCCCGTCGTAATAACACTCCTTGATAATCAAGGTCATTGAAGAATTATACGCATCGCCGACAAGACCACCGACGGCTCTGGAGAGCGCGGTGTTTTTCCGGATGGTCATCGTGGAATAAGACTTCTGGAGCGTGCCGACAAATTCACCCGCGATGCCACCGATGCAATGAACGGCGGATACACCCATTGTCGTCAGCGTTCCGGCGGACTTACACGAGGTGATCTGCGCACCACCATTGGAGTTGCGGCCGACAAGACCACCCACCCAGCTCACGCCGGAAATATTCCCCGTTGAAGAGCAGGAAGTCATCGTGAAGGCACCCTGCAGGTAGCCGCCCACGCCGCCCGTGGAGAATTTTGCCACAATCGTATTACCGTCATACGCCTTGGCTGCGCTGTTTGCATTGGAAACGGCGCCCGTGTTGTCGCAGTTAAGAATAGAGATGTTGTTGCCGGTGCAAAGACCCACAATACCTCCGACGGCATTCCAGGTAATGCTGCCGATGTCGTTGTAGTTTACCGACACCGCACCTGTATTGTCGCAATTGGTGATAACCGTGCTCGCCTGCGTAAGAAGGCCAAAGACACCGCCAATACCTACTTCCGCGCCAGCGGTTACAGCCTTGACCGTAACGGCGCCATGGTTTTCGCAGTTTTGACTGCTGGCCCTCGTGGAGGACTGAAGGACACCGGCCAAGCCGCCCACACGCAAGTTACTGGAGCCCACATTCACCGACTCAATGGTGATATCGGCATAGTTCTTACAGCCGGAAAGGGGAACGCCGTTGGAAGAACCGGCGATGGCTCCGACCTGATACGCGTGGGATTTCGTCAGGCCGTCGATGGTCAGCGAACCGCGCGTCGTCACATTGGAAACCGTATTCGTGTCATCCGTATTGTAAAGATAATGAGCGAGAATACCGATGCCGTAATCAACACCTTTTATGCGACTGTCCGTTCCATTGAAGTTGACATTTGCGCTCACGTCCAGATTGCTTACCCAGCCTCTGAAATCGCCGAAAAGGGGCGTCGTAAGTCCGGAAATGGCATGGTCATTTCCGTCCAGATGGCCGTAGAAGTTGTTGATTTCAACATACGCGGCCGCCTCTTCGGATGACAGGGCGATATCATCTACCATAATATAATAGATACCCTTGTAGTCGGAGCCCGTGTACATATTCTTAAGGTGGGCGAGGGTCTTGATCTGGTAGGGATCGGCCTGTGTACCGGAGCCGCCGAAGAACATCGGCTCGTCCCAATGCTGGTCGCCGAAACTGATGCCGGTGACTTTGCCGCCCCGGATGGTATAGCCGCCTTCGGGAACGGTGGAGGAGCGGGTCCAAGGCTCGGATTCTTCACCCTGCACACTGACGGTCAGGACGGTACCCGCCGCGAGGACATTGTCGTTCCAGGACACCATCATGAAGGCGTCGAGGACCTTGTCGCTGCCGAGGGTGATACCGTCGGTGGAAGCGTCGCTCTTGAGGTTCAGCACCAGCTCGTCCGTCTTGTCGCTGTCAGCGTTATCCACGCTAAAAATAGCGGAGGGGGCGCTCAGCGTAATGCTGTAGGCCTTGGTAAAGGAGGCGGGAAGGGTCAGGTGGAAACGGATGGCGCCGTTCATCTTCTCCGAGAAAGTGAGCGTCGTGTAGTCGGAAAGGCCCGTCTCAATGGCGTTCCACTCCAGATGATCCGTGTTGCCGTTGCCAATCTGCGTCTGCGTGGCATAGGAACGGGCGTTGAGGGCGGCTACGTTGGCATAACTTCCCGGATAGAACACCGTAAATTGCGTACCCGCGACCGGCGTGCCCGAGAAGGACGCCTTCGTGGGCGTAAAGCCGTTCTGGATGGTAAACACTTCGTTGCCGCTGCCGCCGGCCGTCGCGATGACGCGAATCTGGTCACCGGCTTCCCAAGCCATGGAGAGGCCGTTTCCAACCCCCTCATCGCTCAGGGCGACCTTCAAATCTTCCGGAATCTCGGCCGAGATGACGGAAGGATTGGTTTTGGCTGGCTCCGTCGCCTTATCCGTAGTTTCGGGAGCAATTTCTTTGGCACAGGACCAAGCGAGGCCCAGGGTGCAGGCTGCCATCAACGCAGCGCGAAGGATATCATTTCTCTTCATAATCTTCTCACGTTAACGGTTAATCTTCATCAAACAGGCTCGACTCTTCCAGGAAACCCGGGAGGTTGACGCCACTGGTGCAAATCAGTGCGGATTCGCAAATTAACACCACCCTGCAGACAGGGGCGGCGTAAGAAACAGGTGTAATTGAATGCTTCATGGCAAAAAATTGAATTTTTCACCACAAAGGTAGCCCCTTACACGCGAGCGAAGGGAAAATCAATTACCCAAAAAGGACAAAAAGAAACTATTCCGCCACAGACGGCTCCCGGACGGGGGTAGAAAGCGGCAGCGGACGGCCGAGAACGGGTACTCCATCCGCCCCCCAGGAGGCCGGTTGCATACGAGGAGAACGGTCTTCCGTACGGTTGAGCACCCCGCCCGAGTAGGCCTGGTACAGGAGGTAGAGGCTGTCGCTCGCGTCCCGGAAGAAACTCAGGTGGCCGGCCCCGAAAGCCTGTGCATCCGCGTCCGAAGAGAATACCGGTTCCGCCAGTTTATGCCAACTGCGCGCATCCAGCGGGTCGCAGTCCGCATCCGCCCAGGCAAGCCCCTCACAATAATAAGGAGTATGGGTCTGACTGGCCGAGAAATACAGCAGAAGGCGGGTACTGTCCCGCGAGAAGAGAAGCTGCGGCGCTTCATTGACATAGACGACTTCATCGGAAGCGTTGTCTCCCTCCGAGGTCCACTGGCATTCCCATTCGTATTTCGGCTGCAGGATGACGCTCTTTTTGGAAGAAAGCCGCCAGGGCGTCTGCAGTCGAGCGATATGGATGTTGAAGCGGACAATCTCCGCCGATTCATCCGAACCGCTCCAGAGCAGGTAGCGCTGCCCCTTGAAGGAACACACGTGGGGATGGACGCTTTTGCGGCAACCGGTGCGAAGGACGGCCTTGTGGACAAAGCCACCTTCCAGAGGATCTTCCGAAGGATTCTCGAGAACGTGGATTTCCCGCGTGGACATATCCGCCCCCTCGCAACTGTAATAGATATACCACTTCCCGTCCAGACGGATCAGTTGAGGACCCGAGATGTAGTACTTCCTTTCCGGAGAATACACGACGTTCTCCTGCGCCTGCTTCAATCCTTCAATGCTTTCCGCCGACCAGATTCCGATGCGGACATAGGACGACTGCAGATAGTAGAAACGGCCGCCGGCAGATACCAGACAGGGAGAGGATCCGTTGTCCCGAAGAGGATTGACAAAGACACGCTCCGGCTTGCTCCCACCCACTTGACGGGAATGGGGGCCGCCGCAGGAAAGGGCCGGCAGCAGGGCGCAGAGCAGAGCGATATGCCTGAGGTACTTCATTGTCTTTGTAAAAGTACGGAAAATTTTTGAATATGGTAAACATTTCGTATCTTTAATGCTGAATTGAAGCCTATGAAACGTAGCCTCGCCCTCTCCCTTGCGCTCTTCTGCCTGCAACTGGTTCAGGCAGCCCCCCTGCACGACGCCCGCATCTTCCAAATGCGATCCGGCTTGTCGAGCAACCGGGTCAACGTCGTCTTCCAGGACAGTCGGGGATTTATTTGGGCCGGCACGAAAGAGGGGCTGGACCGTTTCGAGGCGGACGGTATTGTCCGCACCCTGAATGAAAAGATGAGCGTAAACGCCATCTGCGAAGTGGACGACATCCTGTATGTCGGCACCGGGGATGGCCTGATGGTTTACGACCGGCAGGAAAGAAAACTGGAAGCCTTTCCGGGCAAAACCCGTTACGGCGTGCCCATCCACCTGCGCGTGACCTGCCTGGAAAAGACGAGATACGGCCTGCTGATCGGCACCTGGGGGCAGGGCCTTTTCCTTCTGGACCATCGGGACGGCTCGCTCACGCAGTACAGCGTCGACATTCCTTTTATCAGTTGCGCCGCCGTCAGCACCGACAACAACCTCTACATCGCCACGCCCGACAAGGGCATCTATCACATCACCCCGCCTTGGTCGGAGAATTCCGTTTCCCTGATTCTCCCCCGCAAAGGCATCAACAGCCTGCTGATTCAGGGTCATCAACTCTGGTATGCGTCCGGGACGGTGGCCGGCTGCGCCGACCTGACGCTGGGCGGGCGGACACGGGAATTCAACTGCGGAACGGAGGTTCGTTCGTTGACCGCCCATCCGGACCGGCAACTGATTCTGGGTTGCGCCGGCGGGATCCTTCTGCTCAACCCCGCTAACGGCTCCCTGTCCCGGCCATCCCTTTCCTGCGACGGAGTCGTCCTGGACAAACTTTCTCTCACCCACACCTTTCTGGACCGGGAGGGTACCCTCTGGGCCGCCAGCGACAACAGCGGTATGGTTGCCGTCACGGAAAAAAGCCAGCAGAAGGATTTCTGGCCCCTTCCCTTCACCTGCGAGAGGATGGAACTGGAAGAAGGCAAGGACGGCTATCTGCTGATTCATTCCGACCAGGGATTCCTTCGCCTCAACCCGCGCGAAGGGAAGATGCTTCGCCAATCCTCGAAAGGATTCCCTGCCATGGACGGAATGGTATCGGCCCGCTGCCGGGACAGCCACGGCAACCATTACGAAGCGGTCAAGAACTGCATCTACAAGAGCAACGAACAGGGGCAGGAGAAAAAATACTATACCTTTTACGGGACAGTGCTTTTCCTCTTCTGCGACAAGCAGGACCAAATCTGGATCGGGACGGACGGGAAAGGCCTGTGGGTGCTGAACGAAGCGGAGTTTTCCGCCATTTCCTTGGAAGGGGCCAAAAGGGAGGCTTCCTCGGCCTACTCCATCCTGAGCGACAACGAGGGTTTCCTCTGGATCGCCTGCGACATCGGCATTGTCAAAATCGACCCCCACAGTCGGCAGACGGTCTGCCTCTTTCCTTTTGAAGCGCAGAACGATACGGAGCATTTCGTTCCCGGAGCCTGTTTGAAAAGCCCGGCGCACGGGCTCTGGTTCGGTAAAAGGGACGGGATTGTCTGCATCCATCCCTCCGAACGCTCCGTCAACCTTGTCCGTCCGAAAATCAGCATCAATGGCATCCGTTTCCAGGGAGTGGACGCGCCCCTGACCAACATCCCATCCGAAGAGGTGCTCCGGATACCCTACACGGACAACAGCTTTACCATCGATTTTTCCGTCCAAAGTTATCAGTACCCGCAGTTTAACCGGACGGCCTGGAAGATGGAAGGAATCGGGAACGAGGAATACTGGAGCCACGACCACCAGGCCTCTTTCAACCGTCTGAAGCCGGGAAGTTATACCTTCTCCGTCCGGGGACGCAACAACGACGGCGTGGAATCCCGTCAAAGCGCCACGCTCCGTCTGCAGGTCATCCCGCCCTGGTGGGGCAGCCGCTGGGCTATCGCGGCCTATATCCTGGCCCTTTGCTTCGGCTTGTTCATTACCTACCGATGGTGGCGCCGGCGCCTGGATGAGAAATACAAGAGTTCCATGAGGAAGTCGCAGGAGAATTTCTTCATCGGCATGGTCCACGAAATCCGCACCCCGATTACCATTATCCGCCTCGCCATGGACCGCATTGTCCGGGACGGACTCTCGCGGGAGGACGTCCACGCCATCTCGGACAATCTGGACTATATGCAGGAGACCGTCAACGGCATCCTGACCTACAACCTGAACCATACCGAGGAGAAGCGTTTCAATAAAAAGCGGACTGACCTCAACGCGCTCTGTGCCATCGCCGCGGAGAGTTACCAGGAGACCGCCCGGCTGAAACAATGCCTCCTGCAGTTTGAGACCGCTCCGGAGAACGTGCTTGTGATGGCCGATGAAATGCTGCTGCGCAAGGTCCTCAACAACCTGATCGGGAATGCGTTCAAATATGCACGCGGGAAGATTCGCCTGTCCACCTCCCTGGAAAACGGCCAGGCGCTGATTCAGGTGGAAGATGACGGCCCCGGCGTCAAGGACAGCGAAAAGAAAAAAATCTTCGAACTCTTCTACAAGGCGGAGGGAGACAAGGTAGCGGAGGCCTCCGGCATCGGCGTCGGGCTCCCCTATTCCGCCCAGATTGTCGCCGGGCACGGCGGAAGCATCGACGTCAGCGACCGTCCCGGCGGCGGAGCCGTCTTTACCGTACGCTTGCCCGCCCTTCCGGCGGAAGAAAAAGCCGAGTCCCCCAAGACGAAAAATCTACCCGCCCCCCAGGACAGCGGCAAGCCGCGGGTCGTCCTGGCTGACGACAACCTTTCCCTGCTGGGACTGCTGGAGATGGAACTTTCCCGCTGGTATCAGGTCGTTGCGGCCAAAGACGGACAGGAAGCCCTGCAACACGTCGAGGAAGACGGAACGGACATCATCGTCAGCGACGTGATGATGCCGGTCATGGACGGCCTCGAATTCTGCCGGAAAATCAAGGGGCAGATGGCCTTCAGCCACATTCCCTTCATCCTGCTGACGGCCAAGACTTCCGTCCAGGCCAAGACGGAAGGCATGGAAAGCGGAGCGGACGCCTATGTCGAAAAGCCCTTCTCCGTCAGCCAGATTCACCATCAGATCGAGAACCTGCTCAAACTGCGCAGGGCGCTCTGGGACCAGTTCAAAGGACCGGGAGAAACGGAGATCCCGACGACGGGCAGCGCCCTCAATAAATACGACCGGCAGTTCCTGGACACGGTCAACGACACCATCGAACGGCAACTGAAGGAGGAAAACATCTCCATCGATGCCCTTGCGGACACGCTCTGCATGTCCAAGACCAATTTCTACCGGAAATTCCACGGCATCACCGGCGACTCGCCCAACGAGTACATCAAGAACTACCGGCTGCGCCGCGCCGCCCAACTCATCCTCGAGGGCGCGCGCATCAACGAAGCCGCCTATACGGTCGGCTTCTACTCCTCGTCCTACTTCGCCAAGTGCTTCAAGGCCAAGTACGGCGTGCTCCCCAAGGATTACGGGAAGAAATAATCAGTCGGGCCAGGTGGACCAGAATTTGTTGCCGCTGAGGGTAAATGAGCCGCTGGCTTTGTTAGCACGATAGCTCGTCCAGTTTTCAGAGGTCAGGTCAGTTCCGTTCACGCTGCCGCCCACATAGCAGTTGGTAATGGTAAAGGTACCACCCGTACCGCAATAGCCCAGGATTTCCGCGACGTGAAGCGTCGTCACCGTACCACTGCGAGATACGTCAGAATGGACCTTGCAAGCATCAATCTTACCGTTCGCATTGCCCATATAGCCGGCCAGTCCGCCCAGTTGCAATTCCTTCATCGTACCCGAAGAGACCGTCACGGCAACGCTGCCCTCACTTCGGCTGGAGAGCAGGTAGGTCGCTCCGCTGGTCGATCCGCCCAGCACACCGCCGATATAAGGGAAGTGATTGCTGGCACCCTTGGTGCTGACAGTCACCGTCCCGGTGTTGGTACAGCCGGTAATGGTGCCGTAGGGTACCGCTTTCGGAGCATCCGCATCCGTTGCATCCGCCGAGCAGGCAAAATTACCCGCGACACCGCCCACGCGGAAATAATCACCGCTGACATTACCGGTCGTAGAGAGGTCGCCGCTATTGGAGCAGCCGTCCAGATAGGCCCCATGCAGCGTATGGCCGACAACGCCGCCGAAATAATTCCAGCGGGAAGCCGACGTAAGCGAAATATCTCCTCCGTTGGTACAGGAGGTCAGGCGGGAATACTGTCCGGTGTAGGCCAGGATGCCGCCGACTGTCAGCTGGTTGACCCACTTTTTCGTTCCGCCGGGTGCGGCGTTGTTGACGATTTCGCCGGTATTGGAGCAACTGACCATCCGCACGCCCTTCTCGGCATAGCCCAGGCAGCCGCTCATGGTCAGATAGGTCACGTCCGAAGTCAAGGCATTGGTCACCGTCACCGAGCCGCCGCTGGTGCAGCGGTCCAGCTTGGCATACGCGACCGCCTTGCCGGCCACGCCACCCATATGCAGGGTGTCCGCCACCGGAGCGGCGCACTCCAGGTCGCCGCTGTTGGCGCACTGGGTCAGCACCACGTCGGGGTTCGCCTTGTCCGAGGGATCCATGCCGTAGAAGCGGCCGACAATGCCGCCGACAAAGTGCCGGGAGCCGGACCCCGCCACGCAATAACCCTGTGTATTGACGGCATCCGACACGTCTCCGTAGTTGTCGCAAAGGGTCAGCACCGCACCATAGGCACTTCCATCCAGGCTTCCGACAATGCCGCCAACGCCGCAGTCCATAAAATCCGTGGCGTCATGTGCCCCGGTATTCTTGGTGATGGCAGCGCTGATTGCCCCCTTGGAAGCATCCGAGGAGGAGCCGTTGACACAACTTGTTATCGTCGCCTCTTTGGCGCAGGAAGCCACCACGCCGCCCACGCACAGGTATCCGCCGGAGGTGGTGCTGAAATCAGCCGTCACTGAACCCTCGTTCGTGCAGCCGAAAATCGTACTGTTGTACACCGAATGGGCGAACACGCCGCCCACGGAAACGTAGCAGTTGCTGTCCGTTCCCGTCACCGCGTGCGTCCCGGTAAAGCGGACGGCTCCGTAGTTCTCGCAATTGGAATAGTTCTGGGCTCCGACGGCGAGCTGGCCCACGACACCCGCCACGCGGCAGGCGTCTCCACCTTCCGTTCTGGAGAACGTCAGTCCATTCAGGGTCACGGAAGCGTAGTTCTTGCAACCGGACAGCGCCACCTGCCGGGAACTGCCCGCCAGACCGCCCACGAAATAGGTGTGGCCCTTGCTGACACTACTCACGGAGATGCTCCCCCGCGTCGTCACGTCGGAAATCACGTTGTCGTGGCCGATATGTCCCGTCCCTTTCGAGGCGGCGAGATTGGAATTCTCATAAAGGTAATGCGCCAGGATACCGATGCCGTAATCCGTTCCGTTCAGGCCGCTGATGCTGGTGATGTTACTCTCCACCGTCAAATGGTCAACACTGCCGTACAGGTTGCCAAAGAGGGGTTTCGTCAGGCCCGAGATGGTATGGCTGCCCCCGTGGAAGGTTCCGAGGAAATTGTTGATCTGCGTGTAGGACTCGCCGGTCATATTGATATCGGCGGTCAAGTTGACCGTATCCCAATAGGTGTACCGGTGGGCCTTGGCGGAGAAATTCTTCAGGTCCGTCACGCTGCCGATCGAATACGCGAAGAAACCGCCGATATCCAGTCCGCCGTTGCGGTCGAATGCGTCGGACGCCGTCCGTGTAACGATAGCCGTCTTTCCCTCGGTGTTGGTAAAGGTGATGGTCAGGGAGGACGTCGTGCCGGGGAGAAGGGCGATGTAATAGGTCGCGTCCCCCACGAAGGCGCCACCCTTTGCAAAATCAAAAGCCTTGAGGGTGACGGTGTTCGATCCCTCGATCGGGGTGATGACCATGGGATTGGCCGTCACGACCGTCGAGAAACGGCCGGCGATGGGAGCCCCCGTCGACGTGACGCTGATCTGCGAGATATCGTCCCGGTGGATGGTAATCGAAAGCAGGGAGACGCAGTGTTTCAGCGAGAACTCCCGGCTTTCATCCGTACATTTGCAGGTAGCCACCATCGCATCGGGCGCCACGCGCTGGGAGGCAGACGCGAGGATTTGCATCGCCGGAACGGTCGCCGTCAGGGTGTTGGTGGCGGTGTTGAACGTGTTGTCGGAGGAATAGGGGAACACGACATAATAGGGCTGCGAGCCGGTGATTTTGTCAGCCCGGAAAAGTCCGTTTTCCTTGTTGACCAGCTGGCAGCACACGTTATTGTCGGAGGAGGTCGTCACGCCGAGCGCGTCCCCCCATTCCCATCCCGTCTCCAGAGATGCGTTCAAATAGGATTTAAGACCCTCCTGTCCGGCCTTGAATACCGGCCCGTCATAGGCCGTTTCTTCCTGCTGCTCAGCCTCAGCGGCTTTTCCAGAGGAAAATTCATCGACGATAAGGATTTCCCGGGTACAACCGAGGAAAGCGGTCAGCGCGAAGAGCGCCAAAAGGATAGGAGAGGTCTTCATATCAATCAATCAGACAAATTATTCGACGACATTTCTGAGAACAGGATAGCTGCCGGAAAGGTTCCAGATGGTGGTGCCATCCCAACCAATTTCCGTCGCTTTCTGCGAGCAGCTGACGCCGGAGGCGGCGCGTTTGCCATCGTAGCGGGCGCTACCGGGGGAGGAAGTGACATCGGCATCGTCACCCGGGGTGCGCGCCGTCGTCGCCTTCGTGTAGGAAAGGTCGTTGCGATACCAGCATCCGGCGGCAGAAGTTGCGGCTTCAGAGGCCCCTGAATGGAATCTTCCCAGGATGACCCCGTCCGTTTCGGTACTTGTCTTGAAGGAAAGACCTTCATTCCATGCCAGCAGACCGGAGAGATCCCATTTGTTGGTCGCAGTGTCCGAGCCGCCAATCAAACCGCTGAGAGCATTGTTGGCCCCCTGGTAGGTATTGCTGACATTCATGGTCGAATAGCAATTGGAGATGGTAGCCAGGGCTCCGTTATTGATATAGCCGATAAGGCCTCCGGCAAAACCGGCAAAATTCACCAAGGTGCCGGCAGAATAACAATTCTGAATGGAAAGATTCCGCTGGGAGGCTCCGATGAGTCCGCCGCCCTGGCTGCGGATGTCAAGATGACCGTCGAAGTAAGACTCTGAGATATTCGTCGTGGTTCCGCTGTTTTCTCTTACTCCTCCGATAAGACCGCCGAGGGCCTTCTGCAATTTACCGCTTTGGCTCGTAGTAATCGTCATCGTAGAGTAGGATTTTTCAATGGTTCCGGAAAGCTGCCCGGCCAAGCCACCGCAATAAGCCGAATAGTTGTCTCCGCCGGTTATCGTCATGGTTCCCGACGACTTGCACGCAGTTATTGTCAAACCGAACTTTTTATTGGTTCCAAGTATGCCTCCGGCATAAACCACCGCGGTGACATTGCCGGAAGAGGAACAATTGGACACAATCGCGGCTTCAGTCAGTCTGCCGGCTACGCCACCGGTTGAGTACTTGACGTTGTCGATGGTTGCCTTCTCATTTTCATTTGCATTGGTGATATCGCCGGTATTGTTGCAGCCCGTAATGGTCAAAGCCTGGCCCGAATCACCCACAATACCGCCAACGGCATTCCAGGTAATGCTACCGATATCGCTGTAACTTACCGACACCGCACCAGCATTGTCGCAGTTGCTGATTGTCATCGGCGCAGAGGCCACAAGACCGAAAACGCCACCTACTGCTACATCCTTACTCGAGGTAACGGAATTGACGGTAACCGCTCCGAAATTCTTGCAATCTGTACTGCTGGCTCTCAGAGAAGTCTGAAGAACGCCGGAAACACCAGCCACACGGAAAGCATTCGCTCCTACATTCACCGACTCGATGGTAATGTCGGCATAATTCTTACAGCCGGTAAGGGGCACGCCGTTGGAAGAAGCGGCAACACCGCCCACCTGGTATGCGTGGGTTTTCGTAAGGCCGTCAATGGTCAGCGAGCCGCGGGTCGTCACGTTGGTAACGGCGGCATCGGCGTTCTTATCCGTCTTGATATAGTGAGCCAGAATACCGATACCATAATCAATACCTTTGATGCGGGAATCGGTACCGTTATAGTTGACATTCGCCGTCAGGTCCAGGTCGGAAACGATGCCGTAGAGGTCGCCGAAAAGGGGCGTCGTCAGGCCCGTGATGTAGTGGTTGCCGCCGTTGAAGGTGCCGCAGAAATCCACGGCCTCCACATACTGGGCGGCCTGCGAAGCGGTCAGGGCGATGTTGTCGGTCAGGGTAACCGTATCCCATTTGGTAAACTTGGGCGCGGACTGCGACCAGGCGATCAGGGCTTCGGCGCTGCCGATGGAGTAGGTAAAGAAATTACCCCAGGAAAGTCCCTCGGAGCGACCGCAGGCCGTTTTCGTGCTCTTGGTCGCCACGACCGTCTCGTTGGCGGTGTTGGTGAAGGTAATCTTCAGCCCCGTGTACTGCGCGGGAAGCAGGGCGATATAGTAGCTGCCGGCGGCAAAGGCCTCCCCTTCGGGAAGCAGGGTGACGCTGGCGGAAGCGCTCGCGGCGACGGGCGTGACCACGGGATCGGTGGCATCAACGTCCATCGTAAAGTCTCCGGCGAGGTACTCCCCGGACTTGGTCGTCTCCACCTTGATGCTCTTGATGTCGCTGCGGGGAATGTCCAGGCGCATCAGGCTGGTGCAGTTCTTAAAGGCAAGCGCCGTATTCTCGCTCTTGCAGGCCGCTACCATCGCGCCCGGGGCGATCTTCTGTCCGCCGGCAAGCTGCTGCACGGCCGGGACGGAAGCCGAAACGACACTTCCGGCAAAGCTGAAGGAAGCGTTCCAGGGATAGACGGCGTAATAGGGGGCGCTGCCGTTGATGTTGGCGCCGCTGAAGGTGCCGGTGGCTGCGTCGGTCAGCGCGCACTGGACATTGTTGTCCTGGGCGCTCGTGACGCCGATCACGTCTCCGGCCACCCAAATGGGCTGCTGGGAGTCGTTGAGCGTGGATTTAACCGTCTCGAAAGAGGCCGTGAAACAAAGTCCGGCCACCTCGCCGCCTTCCGCGGCGGGAAGGGTGTTTTCATTAACGGGTTCCTTGTTGCAGGAGAGGGTCAGCAGGCTGGCCGCAACTGCGAGAGAAAACAGGGTCTTTTTCATATTAATTATGGATTTTATTTTGGTTACAGATCATTATTCGAAGGAAAACTCGACACGGACAGGAATATGGTCTGAAGGATAGACTGGTCCGAGTTTGTCGTTGTTATATTGGGTAAAGTCGGTCTTGTAACCATGCAGCGACAGACCTCCTCTGTAGAAAAGATGGTCGATACGACGGTTCTCGGCGTAGTGGTAGTTGTCCGGGGAATAGCCCACGTCCGTGCCGGGACGCATGACACATTCTGCGTCCAGCACCCCCTCATTCGCGGCCATACTAAAGGCTGACGCCCAACCAGCCTCGCCGAAAAGCGGGTAACTGACATGTCCGCTCCAGGTGTTCATATCCCCGGCAATGATGGCGGGAAGGCCCTCGCTGTTGACAATGCGTGCCTGGGCGAGCAGGCTGCGGATGTTGCCGGCGTTCAGACAGGCGGTCGTATTGGCCAGCGAAGAAGCGGCATCCGTTCCGCGGATGGTCGGATGCGACGCAAACCAGTAGAAGGTTTTCCCGGTGATTTTGTCCCGGAACTTGGCCCAGACACATACGCGAATGTCTCCGGCTTTGTACAGCGTCCCGTCCACAGGGTCGGTATAGCTGTATTCCGACCGGGAGGTAACGAGCGCCTGTGCATCGGGATCGCTCAGCCAGAAGATGCCATCGGAAAGCCGTTCGAAACGGATGGTCTTGTAGAGGATACAGGGAGCGAAGGAATATCCGCTGGAACTGGAACTGTTTTTCTTCATCACCCAGCTATACTGGCGAAGCGCCGGCTGGAGGGTATTGAATTCGGGCAATTCCACCTCGTTGAGCGTGAGAATGTCGCAGTTCATCGATTTGATGATGGACACGAGGGTAGGAGAGGCCACGGCCCAACTGTTGTCCGGGCAACTTTCGTTGCGGCTGGTGATGGCGAGGATGTTGTAGGTGCCGGCAACGAGGCGGCCGGGATCGAAGAGCGTATTTTCCGGATAGTCTCCCAGACTTTCCTCGGCAAGGTCGGGACGGAACGCCGCCGCGGGCAGTTCTTTCACCTGACCGGGCGTGAGCGTAAGACCGCTTTCTTCATAATGGGATGTAGAATAGCGGCCCGCCGCATTGAAGTATTTGACGGAAAATCCCTGGGTATAGCGCCCGGAAAGAACGGGAACGGTGATGACCGTCCCGCTTTCGCTCAGGGTGATGCCTTCGGGATAACGCAGGTCCAGTTCCACGGAAGAGCCTCCCAGCAGGCTTCCGTTGAAGGCGCCGTCGGTGTAACCCATCCGGAAGGAGCCGGCGAGCATTTCATTGCCTTCGGCCCGGACGACTACCCGTGAAAGCGTTCCCGTTCCCGTCACGGGGAGACGAAGGAGGGAATACAGGGGGTTCATCACAACGGAAGCATCCGCCGCGGTGAGCGTGCCCCAAAGGGGTGTCGCCGTAGAAGGGGCTTTTCCGGCGGTACAGGTCAGGGTCGTGGGGATTTCAACCGTCTGGGCGGTGTTCCCGGGATAGAGGACATTGATCCGCTCTCCCCTGGAGGGTTCATACCGGTCAAAGAGGAAGGATGCAGCCGCTCCGCCCTGTTCGAGGGAACGCGACAGTTTCGTGTTCGCAGACACGACATCCCCGGCCGACCAGGCAAATCCGGCGGAAGAAGCCTCTCCGGAAAGGGTCGCGGAGAGGGCCCAGGGCTCCAGCTTGATCTCCTCCTGCTTCTGGCAGGCGGCAAGCAGCAGAATCAGGGCCAGTGGCAGTATGTATTTGCTTTTTACCATCGGTAACTGTTTTTGAAAGGTTTATACGCCAAACTGGAGAACGGTCCAGGTGAAATGTTCCAGAGAGCCGGTCACGTCGTTGCCGGAAGGAGCGGGCGGGGCGGGGACATCCGGGACCAGATTGTTCCAGTCGTAATTCTCCTGGGAACCGGTCACGTCCGAGCTGGGCGTGGGAGGGGTAGGAGGCGTGGGGATGTTCGGGAAGAGGTCGTTCCAGCCGAAATTCTCCTGAGAGCCGGTCACGTCTTCGCCGGGTGTGGGCGGCGTAGGCGGAACGGGAGCATCGCCGGGGAAGAGATCGGTCCAGGTATATGCTTCCAGTCCGGTATCCAGGTGATCCACGTCTGCACTCTTGTAAAGGCGGATGACGTTGACCTGTCCGCTGCGGATGGTCAGGCCGCCGGTCGGGACGGACCAGTTGCGGCTGTATTGCGTGTTGTCGGCCAGGCGGACGGACACGTTCAGGGCAAGGCCTTCCTGAAGCGCGACATCCGTCCAGGGAATGGCCATCCAGGCGTGGAGGAGATGGTCGGCACCGATGCTGACGCCACTGAGCGAGAGGCTCCAGCTTGTCCCCATATCGCTCGTTCCATTGTTGGTCTGCGGGAAAATCGCCTGCTCGGCGGAAAGCGTGATGGCAACGGGAGCGGCTGCACTCTCGGGCAATTCTACCCGCCAATAGAGCACGCCGTTTTGCCGGGCCTGGGAGAAGCCCAGGTCGGCATAGTCGCTGACATCTTCAATCATGGCGTTCCACTCCAGATGGGCGGTGGAATTGTTGCCGTTTTGCGTCTGGCCGGCGTAACTGCGCTCACGCAGCTGCTGCGCGGAGATGTAACGGCCGGGATAGAACACCGTAAAGCGCGAGCCGGAGACCGGCGTGCCGGTAAAATTCGCGACATGCGCCCTATAGCCGGGACAAATCGTGTACAACTCCGAGCTCTCGCCCACCACGCGCAGGGCATCCCCGTTCTGCCAACTCAGGGCCAGGCCGCCGGTCGAAGAGGGCGTCATCGACACCTTGGTCTTCATCGAGGCCGGCAGGGAGGCCCGGATGAGGGAACTGCCTTCCACGGAGGGGGCAGCCGCCTCTTTTCCGCAGGCGGAGAGCACCAGCGCCAGCAGGGCCGTCGTCAGGATCTTTACTTGAGTAGTTGCCATTGTATCTTGATTGGATTGTGGTCGGAACCGGCCGGAATCCCGGCGTGTTCCTCGCAAAGTATTTCCCAGGTATCCACCCGGCTCAGTCCGGGCGTAAAATAAATGTGGTCGATGTGCTTGCCGTCCTGCTTGATTTTAGCCGGCGTGGCGTAGTGTCCGGTCGAGGTCGTCTTGGGGTTGACCGCCTTACGGGCCTGCGTCATCGCATCCTTGATCCACGGGCCGGCGGCCAGCAATTGAATGGCGGGATTGTCTTCGGTGGCATTGTAGTCACCCGTACAGAAGGCGGGATAGCCGGCGGCAATCTCCTGAATCTTGCTCAGCAGCAGGCGGGCGGAGGTCATCTGCGCGTCATACACGACAAAATCAAAGTGGGAGTTGAACAGGAAGAAAACGTTGCCGCTGCTCTTGTCGCGGAACTTGGCCCAGATGCACAGACGGCAGCTCGGACCGCCGAAGCCTCCGTTCTTTCCGGGAATCTCGGTGTACCAGAACATTCCGTCGTCCAGTTTTTCGATGCGTTCCTTGCGCCAGAAAATGGAGTTCGAGAAGTCGTTCTTCTCCAGGTTGGTGCAGGCGAAGATGCTCTCCCACTTGTCTCCCAGGCGGGCGACGAGGTCGTCGTATTCCGGCCGGAAAGGCTCCTGCACGCCCACGACGTCGAACTCATACTTGCGGAAGAGTTCATTCACATACTCCAGACGCTGCTCCCAGGGATAGCCCTCATTCTTGTTGCGGTATTCGATGTTGAAGGTCGCCACGGTAAGCGGCTGTCCGGAAGGTTTGCCTTTGGTCGAGAGATAGGGCTTGATAGTCTGGGCATAACTCCGGGCACGGCCTTCCGCTACGAGGATTTTCGCCTTCTGGGAAGCCTCCAGCGTACGGGTGGGGACGCCGGCATTGATTTCCATCTCGCTCGTGCGGACGAAATACACTTCGCTGCAACTGCCGTCGAGCGGCTGGTAGGCGTAGAGGATATAGATGCTGCCGTCGCCGGGTGCGAGGGCGCAGGGGCAGCAGGCGTCCGTGCGGCTGTCGAGAATCAGATCGCCGTACCAGCTCTGGCCCTCATCGTCCGAAAGATAAGCAAAGAGGCGGTCAGGAACGTAATAAATCCGCTGGTCGAGCCGACCGTTTTTGACGGCCAGCCACTTGCCGTTCGGAAGCATCGACAGGGACATCGGCATATCGGGCGCATACAGCAGCGGAGCGGGAGCGGACCAGCTCTGGCCGAAATTCGCAGACTGCGACAGCCATCTCCACTGGGTGCCCGTCGCCCGGTTGAGCAGGGCCAGACGGCCGTTGCGGTAAGGCATCAGGACGGGGTCGGGACGGCCGGAATTCACCTTGTAGGGAAGTTTCACGCCGGAAGGCCGGGCAAACCAGTGCGCGCCCCGGTCCATGGAAAGCAGCGTGCCGGGAGCCTGTTCATCGCTCAGGTAGACCGGCAGCAGGATGGCGCCGTTGCGCAGCACCACGGGAGGGGCGCTGCAATAACCCTTGGCCAGGCCGACCGGTTCGGACCAGGCCGGCGTTTCCTCGTCGGGACGCGCGCAGATGCGCATGGTCAGCGAACCGTCGGAAGCCGTGGCAAACAGACGGACTTCTCCGAAAAATCCCCGCCAAAGCACGGCATCGGAAAGGGCGGGCAGCTCCTGCACCTTTTCCCATTTTTCGCCCTTGGAACTGCTGCCCAGCAGACAGACCTTGTCGTCGGCCTGAATGGCCGCGAGCAGTTTGCCGCCGGGGGTCATCACCAGGCTCGTCGGACGCACGCGCTGTACGTCAAGGCCCAGCGGGGCGGCCGCGAAAAGCGGCAGGGTCGCCATGGCCAGCAGGCAAAGCAAAATGAAGTTCTTGATCCGTACCATAGGCTATCTGTATCTAAGGGTGATGGCGCCGAAACTGACGACGGACCAGTATGTCATATTCTGCCGCAGGGCCGCATTGGCCGAACCCTGCTCCGCAAGTGTCATGAGTACCTTGCGGGTGGGAAAGATGCGGACATAGACGCTTTCCTGCCCGATCAGCGAGGACGGCAGTTCGACCAGATGCTCGGTCATGCCCATACCGGCCTCCATCGACGTGGTATAGGTCACGCCCTCCATGGTGCTTTCCCACCAGGGCAGGGTATGCAGGCGGATGTCAGGAATGTCCATCCGGGCGATATTGACGTTGTCGGTGGATACTTCCACGCCCCACCAGGCCGGATTCAGCCGTGAGCAGGAGGCCTTGTTGGCACCGGCTGCGAAGGAGAACGCGAGGAAGAGTTTCTGGGCTTTCAGATTTTTAGTGGAAAACTTCAGCACCACGGCATTGCCGCAGTCGTCACCCCAGTTCCACCAGTTGGGAACCTGGGCGCGGATTTCCATCGCTCCCTGGCGGACCAGTCCCTTGGCGCCCCGGATTTCCGCCTTGGCGGGCTCCAGGACGGGATTGTTGCAATCCAGTCCGCGGTAGGTGGAGGTCGTCCCTTCGAGGGTCAGTTCTCCCTTGCCCACTTCGGGTACCATCTTTTCGCTGCGGAAACGCTCCACGGGGCCCTCGGTGGTGTTGAAGGTCTTTTCGCCGTCGTTCCAGTTCCATTCAGCCAGCGTCTTGAACGAAGAAGGACCGTTCCAGTCGAAGGCGATGTCGCTCTCTTCGAGCGGACGGATCTGCCAGCCGCGGACGCTGCCGTAGCGGACATTGTCCTCATCCACGAGGATGCCGCTGATCGTACCCTTTCCCTGCGGAACGCCCTTGCCGGTCCGGCGCCAGGGCGTGCGGGCGTTGATGACCACGTACAGGGGCGTGGCCTGGCCGTCGCAAAGCAGGCTCTGCCAGGTGTCCATATAGCCCAGCGGCTTGTACTTTTTGTTGTCGGGATTGGAACGGGCGTAACTCTCGAGGATATTGACATACGCACCGTCCTTGAAGACATATTCGCAATCCGGGATGCTCACCCAGGTATTGAGGTCTTCGGCCTTCAGCTCGCGCAGGGTCTTCTGACGCAACGGCAGGTCGGCGGCCGTGCCTTCCGTCACGGAGAGAATGCTTCCGTTGGGAAGGTCTTCAATGGAAAGGGCGCCCCTGGCCGTCATTTTGAGGACGGCGCCTTTGAGGGAAAGCGTCAGGCGGGCATAGCGGAGCGCCCGGGCGGCCTCGGGATCGAAGTGCTGGAAGACCAATTTGGCGCCCAGCCCTTCCGAAGGGCTTTCCAGATAGGCGGTACGGTCGTTCTGCGTGGAGGAGTTGTTGCGGAACGTCCGCTGCTCCCCTTCCGCGAGGTTGGAATGCTTGGGCTCGCTGATAACAAGGCCCGTCAGTTCCAACTCCTCGGAAACCGTCTGCTCCCCGCCCGGGGCGACCATCGTCCGAAGTTCGCCGAAGCTCACCTCCCGGGCCTGAAGCATCAGGCTCATCCCGGGCAGGAGACAAAGTAGGACCAGAAGACTTCTTTTCATCGCGGACGCTTATTTATTATAACGAATCGCCAGATAGTTCATCGCGCTGTTGGCCTTGGAGGACTTTCCGGCCTCTCCGTTGACAAAGTTGGTATCCAGATAACCCTGCGGCGTACTGCCCTTGTGGTTGCGGGGCATCAGGCGGATATAGACTTCGTCCTTGCCCAACATTTCCAGCGGGAGCGGAATGTCGATGGGCTTGAAGCCGGCGCTTTGCCAGGGCTGGGTGACCGTCCAGAGCACCACGTCGGGCACGGAATATTCAACGATGTCGTTCCAGACCGTGGCGGCCTCATTGGAGGTGCTCCACTGGGCAATCCACTGGTTCGGGCTCAAGCCTTCCTGCGAAGGATTGAGCACGGAAATCTGCATCGAAAGTTTGTCGGTCGCAATTCCTTGAGTGGAGAATTTCACGACCCAGTACTCCGAGGTGTCTGTGGCAGCGTTCCACCAACGTTCCCGCATCCAGGCCAGGGCGTAGGTGTCGTTGGCGTCGAGGCGGCCCTTATCCACCGGGGAATAGTCGGCCGCATAGTCCGTCCCGTCCTCCAGGATAATGCCGAAAGCATGCTCGTTCAGTTTGGAGCCGTCGACAATCGGGCCGAGATAGGAAAAGTCATAGACCGGCCAGGCGTGGGTATGATAAACGGAATGGGTAGTGCCGGCGAAGCTGTGATCCAGCGTCCCCGTTCCGTAGGTAGCACTCCAACTTCCGTCCTGATTGCCGGAAACATAGCGCCACTCGCAGATCATTTCCGAGAATCCGTCGTGGAAGTCGTCCGCGAAGGCGATGTCCGAAAAAGCCTGGGGACGAATCTGATAGTCGCCGATATTGCCGCAGTCGTCTTCATCTGCGGCATCCGCATCGATGAAGCGGCGGTATTTCTCGTGGACCAGCACACCTGTGACCTTGCCGCTGCCATAGCCGATGCGGCTGCCGTCACGACGCCACTCGGCGCTGGTATTGGTATAAAGATACAGGCTCTTTCCCGTGATATCGCGCAGCAGCGTCGGGAATTTATTGATACGGTGCGCGCCATAAATGGAGGCATAGCCCTCGTTGATCGGAGTCAGGCTGCCCTTGCGGATGGGGAACTCGCAATCGTTCAGCGTCACGCGGGTATAAAGGTCGGCATCCGTCAACTCCGAGATTCTCTTGTTCTTGACGGGAATCAGCGCCGCATCCACCGCCTCGTCGGAAAGAATGTTGGAGGCCATCAGACCGCGCAGCACGATGCGGGTGGGATGTTCATAGCGGGTCAGGGTCGCATCCTTGAGATTCAGCTGCGCCTTGGAGTTGTACGCGAGAATGTTGTCTTCCTCCTTGGAGAATTCGAGCATCACGCCGTAAGCGGCCGTCTCGTCTTCCAGATAAGCCGTCCGGACAGTCCCGCTGTAATCGATGGTCGTGGAGGTGGACTGGGGATTGTCTCCGGCGTTTCCGCCTTCGCGGTCACTGATGACAAAGCCCTCGAGGGTATAGTCGTCAGCCACCATCGTCGGCTCGGTAGTAGCCATCGAGCGCAACTGCTCGAAGGTGAGTTTCGTTCCCACGACATTCTGGCGGTTGGCCTGCGTGAGGCGAAGGTCCGCTTCCAAAAGTTCATCCCAGCCGTCCCGGTAGGAAACGCCGACAACCGCCTTGCGGACATCGGTCTCGCTGGGATTGTCCTGCGTGGAAAGCACCAGCTGCGCCCCGTCAATCGAGACCGACCGGACCCACTCGGCGGCATCCTTGTCCAGATAGATGGTGGAAAATTTCAGGTCTACGGCGGGGATATTGGTCTGGATGCCCACGCGCGTATCTTCGGCGGCGTTATAGACGACGACACCGGTCGCGCTCAGGCTCAGCGTCTGCTCGTAGGCGCCTTCCTGCTTGATAAAGACGGTATCGATGCGCGCCTGCGTCTGGACGACGAGCGGCACCCTCCGGCGGGGACCGGCGTTGGCCGCCAGATCCACGGTCAGGACGTCGTCCGCCTCAAAAGAAGTCTTGAGCAGACGCGCCCAGGAGACGTCTCCCGCCAGGAAGGCTACGCCAGGCATATTGGTCAATACCTTGACACGTGTCTGCCCGCCATCCGCTCCGACCAGATACTCGTCGGCATCGGTTCCCAGTTCCTCGGGAACCTGCAGCCGCGATTTTTCAAAGTCGCAGGAGGTCACCAGACCTATGATTGAAAGAAGAAGAATCAGTCTTTTCATGTGCTGCATCAGTTGTATTGAACGGATATTTCACCAAAACGGACATAGTTGTCACTGTCTTTGAGGACGCCACCATCCTCGCTGCTGTAATCCGAGGCGATGGCCTTCGCGGCCGCCGCACGGATGCGGACATACACACGATCCTGTCCGAAAAGCGTCGCGGGCAGAGCCGTCGTGTACATATGCAGGCCGTCCACCGCCGTCACGGCGCAGTTGTTCTTCCACCAGACGATGGGATGGATGGCATAGGTCTTGTCCAGCGCCGTAAACGTGGTCCCGTCGGTGGAATACTCCACTTTCCAGACCGAAGGCGCAAAGATATTGGTGGCCGTGCCGCGGGAGGTTCCCTGGGCGGCCGTCCAGTTGAAGACCAGGTTGGTCCCGGAGACGCTGGCGGTGGAGAAACCGAAGCAGAACCAGGGCGCCGCTTCCAGGTCGGCCGTATTGTCCGAGGCCCAGAAAAGACCGCTCGTCCTGCCCCAGGAGATACACCCACCGGAAACCAGTCCCTTGGAATTGGCGTCGTCTCCCGTAATGACGGGGTTGACCAGGTTGTTATAGTCGTGGGTCGCGATATTGTTGAACTTCACGTTCGCGAGACCGTCCATGTTGGAAGTCATGCTGGAGAAGGCCGGATTTTCGGGATAGGTAGGCTTGGCGGCCTCTTCACGGCTGAGGCTGCTGGCGCCCTTGCCCCAGTTCCAGGCAATCAGCGTCTTGGAGAAGGCGGCTGCCACGGGAGCGATGTCCTCTTCCTCCAGGATCCGGACCTGGTAGCGGCCGAGGTCGCCCCGATAGGCCCAGCCGGGCAGGACGCTGTGCGTGAGGATACCCGTTACGTCGCAGCATCCCTGCGGCACGCCGTTTCCGTAGCGGCGCCAGGGCGTTTCATCGTTGATCAGCGCATAGATATCCTTGCCGGAAGCATCGCGCAGGCTGCAAGGGGTACAGTCCTCCAACTGATAACCGCTTGCAGCACCGCCATAGTTGATGGCTTCCCCGCGGCTGTTGGGATAGTTGGGCAGACGAAGAAGGCGCTGGTAGCCGTCGTGGGAGTTGGTATAGGCGCCGCTCTTGAAGGTGAATTCCAGGCCCTTGAGCTTGACGCAGGTGTAGATATCCTCGTCGGTGAGGGTTGAAAGGGTCCGTTCGCGCACCACGACGCCGCCCGCTTCGGGCGAGACGGACACATTGGCGGAAGACAGCCCTTCAAGGGTATAGCGCGTCGGATTGGCCTCCTTGCGGAGGGTCAGGCCGTGGAGGTCGACATACACACGCTGGCCGCGGCGCAGCAGGTGGTCGTCCTTGCTGTCAAAGAGCACCCGCAGGCCGTCCGAACCATCCGTAGCCGTCAGGTAATTGGTACGTGCGTTCACCGTAAAGTCGCGCACGCCGGAGCCGGTCAGGGGGTTGATGTCCATATTGGCATTGGTACAGTCTCCGATGACGATGGCTTCAAGGATTCCCTCGCCCGGGAAGGCCGCCGTTCCCTCGTCGCCGGAGATGGTAGCCTTGAGTTGCGACATGGATACCGCTTCCGAATACGCCTTCTGCACCAGGTATAAGCCAAAGACATAGGACACGCCGGCAGGGTCGGTATAAGACATGCTAACGAGCGCCACCCGCTCCTGGGATTTTGTGTTACCCTCGAGGTCGATGGTCAGATAGTCCGCGTTTTTTCCGTCGTGACGCACCACGGCCCAGGACGTGTTCGTCTCGGCGCCGGCCAGCAGGGACGGAATAAACAGAGACATATTGGTTGTAAAGGGAATCTTCACGGTCGAAGGCCGACAGAAATACTGGGTATAAGCAGAAGCGGCGTCAAAATTAATCGAAGGGGTAGACAGGCTCTGCTTCACCGTCACGTTGCTAGTGACCGAGGACCCGATTTCATCCGTATATTCGACGGTAAAGATGGCCGAACGGCTTGCCGTCCCGTCGTTGCTATCCATTTCGAAGCCCAGCGCCCCGGCATAGAGGGTCGCGTTCCTCACCCAATCAACCGCAGTGCCGGCAGAAGTTCTCACGCTCAGCCGGGCCTTTCCGATTTCGGAAGAGGGAATGTTGGTCTCGAAAGGAATGACCGCATTACCACCCACGCGGGCCACGGTGACGGACGTATAGGGGAAGGTAATCGTAGGCACGCCGACACCGGATTTCTGCACCATGTCGATCTTGGTGCGTTCCAATCCGCAAACGACGGTGACCGTCGTCTTGCGAACCGCTCCGCCGTTCGCCTTCCAGTTGAAGACAAATTCGCCGAGTCCGTGCCCTTTGTCCTGCTCGAGGCTCGCCCAGTCGCAGTCGTCCGGCAGCGAAGCGCTCCAGTCGCCGTTGGCATAGACGATGACCTGGGTACGGCCCGAAGTGGCCGCCAGTTCGTTCTTCACGGACGAGAGCGCCAACGGGTAGTCGTAGATAAATTCCTTCTTCGCACAGGACGCCAGAAGAAGGACGGAAAGAAGAATGTACGTCAGTTTTTTCATCTTACAGGCCCTCCTCATAAGCTTTGTTGTCCAAGGCACCACCCGAAAGGGCCACCTGCGTATCCGGGATGGGATAATACTCGTGGCAGGGGCGGAGATTGTTCTTCAGGAGGTCGTAATCGGTATATTCATAGGTACGCTGGAACCAGATACCCCAGCGGACCAGGTCGAACTTGCGCTGAAACTCGCCGCAGAGCTCCCGCGCGCGTTCGTTCTGAATCTCTTCAAGCAGTTTTTCCTTTGTCCGGAACGCGCCGTAGGGCGTAATGCCCGCGCGGTTCTTCACCCAATTGAGATGGGCGATCGCCTCATCGCTCCGGCCCGCTTCATTGTAGCACTCGGCGAGCATCAGGACGGCGTCGGCATAGCGGAAAATCGTATAGTTGTTGGAATCGTAGGTGTTGTACATCCCGCTGCACCAGAATTTCGGACCGCTCCAGCAACGGGAGAAATTCTTCCCGTTCCACGACCACACCAGGGTCATCGGCATCCGGCGGTCGTTTCCGTTCTTGACATACAGGCCGTTGGACAGGAAGGAATTGGGACGCAGGGGCTGCCAGACCACGGCGTTATCTCCAATCTCCGGAATGGAAACGCCATTGTAGAAGGCGTGTCCTTCGTCATCACTGGACTTAGGATAAGGCATCGCAATCATCGCCAGACTGGAATAGACCTTCAAACCGGAAGGCGAATAGGTGTGCTGCACCTCGAAGATGGATTCGGGCGTATTTTTGACCGAGTAGGGAATGTCCGAAATCGGATAGTTGGCCTCAGTCAGTTCTCCGTACATCGTCTCCACCTTTTCCAGGGCGAAGATGGCGGAATCCCAGTCCTTGTTCCACATGGCCAGTTTACCAAGAAGCATCCAGCCCATCGCGGCCCCGGCCCGCTGGAGCGTCTGGTCTCCTCCCGCGGAGACGTCGCAGCGGCGCTGCTGAGGAAGATCCGGAATACAGGCTTTGAGCTCCGCAATCAGGGTAGCCCGGGTCTCGACGGCGCTCATGCGCGGCATTTTCCGCACGGTCTCCAATTGCTCCAAGTTCTGCACATAGAACTCATAGAAGGGCACGTCCCCAAAGAAGGAGGTCAGGAGATAGTACCAGAAAGCGCGCATAATCGTCGCTTCGGCCACCAGGCCCTTGAGCTGGTCGGCGGGAAGGCCGGAGTTTGCCATGCCCCAGAGAGCATAGTTGCAGTTGCGGATACCGGCATAGGCATATTCCCACATGGTATTTCCGAAGCGGGCGTTGGCCGGAGAGATATCCATCTTGCTGTCCTGCGTGTCGGACATGATAAAATAAAGGTCCGTACAGCCTTCCATCGCGATATCGAAGGTATAACTGTACACGCCGTTCAGATTGGTATAAGCCGAGGCGACGGCGGCGTCGCATTGCTCGATGGTCTTGCAGAATCCGTCGGGAGAAAGATACTGGGAAGGGTCTTCCTTAAGGCAGGAGACCGCCGCTACGAGCGTGAAAAACAGATATAATTGCTTTTTCATAAATCTCTCCTCCTTCTTAATAACGAATCTGTATGCTGAAAATGATACGACGGGCCTTCGGATAGGCACCCACATCCATCCTTCGCACGGTGGATTTGCTGTCGCCGCCCGAATAGGATACGTCCGGATCGAAACCGTTGTAATACTTGAAGAGCAGCAGGTTGTTGCCCGAGAGCGTCAGGGTCAGATCCTTGAACACGGAGCCCTGCTTGAAATTGAAGGTATAACCCAGGCTCAGATCCTGCAGCCGGAGGTAACTGGCGTCGAAAATCATGAAATCGCTCGGAACGGCCATCTCATAGTAGCCTGCGCGGGGAATGTTCGACTCCGGATTGCGGGTAGGGTGCCAGGCGTTGTTCATCAGCCGGTACTGGTTGGTGTAGGTTCCACCCGCCGCATACAGCATTGAATAGTTGTAAATCCTGCCGCCCAGCGACCAGGTCCAGTACATGTTGATCTTGAAATTCCCGATACGGAAATTGTTCTGCAGACCACCGTAGAGCCAGGGATCGGCATTGCCCAGGTAGCAAAGGTCGCTCTGGTTGAGCACACCGTCGTGGTTGACATCCACATACTTGGGAAGACCGAGGGTCTGGCTGGGCGTCTGGGAGACGTAGGTGTGCGTACGCTTGTTGCGGTCGATTTCTTCCTGGTTGTGCCACACACCGGCATAGGTAAAGCCCCAGAGAGAGTTGAGGGGATAGCCCTTCACGTAACCCATCATCATGTAGGGGTTGTTGCCGCCGGAGTTGAAGGCGCTCACATAGTCCTCCGTGCCGATATCCTCCACCATCTGCGTGTTGTGCGAGAGGGTCAGCGTGGTGGACCAGGTAAAGTCCTTCTTGACGATGTTGCGACTGTCGATGCTCAGTTCCACACCGTTGTTGCTCGTGCGGCCCAGGTTGGCGTAGCGCGAATTGAAACCGGTGCTCTGGGGGACCTTGACCGACAACAGCAGGTTGTCCGTATGCGAGAGATAACCCTCCGCAGTAATGGACAGGCGGTTATTGAAGAATTTTCCGGTGAAGGCCAGGTTGTACATCGTCGTGGTCTCCCAGGTCAGGTTCGGGCTTTCGATGCGGGAAGGCCGGTAGATGACGGAACGGGAGTCATTGAGCAGGGCACCGTTGGTCGTCGTCAAGGCCGCATGGGAGAAGAAGTAGCCGATAGAATCGTTACCCGTCATACCCGCACTGAGTTTGATCGAGAGTTCATCCACATTCTTGACGTGCTTCATAAAAGGCTCATTGTGGATGTTCCACTTGAAGGCGCCCGAGGGGAAGAAGCCCCATTTGTGGTTGTCGGCAAAGTTGGAGGCACCGTCGGCGCGGCCGGTAAAGGTCAGGTAGTAGCGCTGCTTGTAATTATAGTTCGCACGCGCGATGACCGACAGGTTCGCCTTGGTCCGGGCGTAACTGGAAGGGCTGAGCGTTTCCTTGTCCACGACGGCGCCCATATCGTTCCAGAGCATTTCATCCATCAGGTAGCCACTGCCTGCAAGATAGAGGTTCTCAGAATCCTGCCGCATGCCGGTAAAGCCGAGAACGGCATCGACGTAGTGGGTTTTCATCCAATCCTGCTTGTAGGTCAGGGAGGTCTCGAAGGTATGACGTCTCTCCTTGTAGCTTTGCCGCTTGGCATCACCGCCCGCCCCTTCTATCTTGGCCGGCAGGGTGGAGGCATAGTAGACATAACGCTGGAGGTCGTACAGGAAATAGTTGTACTGAAGTTTCCACTTGAGGTATTTACCGAGGGACGCTTCGGCCCAGACCGTCTGGTTGAGGAAATTACGGCGGGAATAGTCGGTCTCGTTCTCAATCACGGAAACAGGCGTATTGATTTTGGCTCCCTGATAGTACAGCGGGTTGTAGTCGTCCCGCGCACCGATGAGGGGTGAGAGATAGAGGGCGGAGTTCCACCAGTTCGTGCCGCCGATGGTGGTCAGCGGATTGTCCGTATTACGCCAGGTGTAGGAAATCTTGTAACCGACCTTGAGAGGCTTGAACAGTTCGTGGGAGATACTGAAGGTCGTGGAGACTTTCCGCTCGCCGCTCTTTTTGATGGTACCCTGGTTGTCCGAATAGCCGACCGAAGCCCAGTAATTGGTTTTCGCGCTGCCACCCGAAAGCGAGAGGTAGTAGTTCTGGTAAGGAGCGATGCGGGTGATTTCCTTGATCCAGTCCGTCCCCTCTCCCTTGGCGAGGGCGTCTTCGTACTTGGCAGACCAGGGCGTCGAATAATTCTGATTCCTCCAGTCATTGTAATCCATGCGGTAGAGGTAGAACTCCGTCGCGTTCATCAAGTCCAAATTGGACGGCAACTGGGAAATACCCCCTTCCGCCTTGAAGGTGATTTTCGGCTTGGCGGAAGACTTGAGCGCAGAGGCCTTGGTCGTCACCAGAATGACGCCGTTGGCGCCACGCGCACCATAAATAGCGGTGGAGGATGCATCCTTGAGCACCGAAATGTCTTCGATATCGGCCGGGTTGATGTCGTTGAGGTCGGAGACGGCATCCATCACCCCGTCCACCACGATCAGCGGTTCGTTGGACGCTTCGATGGAACGCGTACCACGGATACGGATGGAGGTCGTGGCTCCCGGCTCGCCGGAAGTGGTCATGATGTCCGCTCCGGCGATACGGCCCTGGAGCGCCTGGTCCACGGAGGTGACGGGAGAGTCCTTGATGTCTCCCATCTTCACGTTCGACACGGAACCGGTCAGGTCTTCCCGTCGGACGGAACCGTAACCGATGGCCACCGCTTCGTCGAGGGTGAAGGCGACATCCTCCTGCAGAACGACTTTCAGGCTCGTCCGATTATTAACGGACACCCTTTCGTCCTTCATGCCCATGAAAGAGACCAAAAGGACATCCGTGGGGGCACAATCGATGGTGAACCGGCCGTCTATATCGGCCATCACGCCGTTGGCGGTCATACCGCCGGCGGCATCCAGCACGACGACCATCGCTCCGGGAAGCATTTCCCCGGCAGGGTCGGAAACGGTACCGGACACTTTCACTGTCTGGGCCGACAGCGGGAAGGCTGCCAGCAAGCCGGACAAGATTAGAATCAGTGATTTTTTCATCACAAGCGAGACTACCTATTTTAATTATGCTACAAAAGTAGCGACAAGGCAGACTCGCTCAGGACAAAGAATTACCAAAAAAGGAAAAAGGAAAAAGAACGTAGGAAAAGGGGGCTTTTACCGCACTTTTTCCAGCACCAGCATGGTGCGGGCGGGAAGGTAGAGGAAGAGGGTGTCGTTGAACTCCTGAGGGCCGTTCGGGCACTTCTGCGGGACGCTTGTATGGAGTTCTCCCTTCTTCAAGCGGGAGAAACCGTCGTACTCCGCTTCGTCGGTATCGAGCACCAGACGGTAGGAGCCGCCGGGTGCGGAAATGCCGTAGTCGCCGAAGGACTGCGTCGGGTTGAAATTGGCCGCGAAGATGCAGTTTTTCCGCCGGAAAATCAGGATCTTTTTCTCCTGGTCGATGACCAGCGCCTGGGGCGCTTCGCTCAACAGACTTTCCTTTCCGGCCAGATGGATCATATCCCGGTCGAAATCCCGCAGATACTTGTAACGGAGGTATTCCGGCTCGGCGAGCGACCACTGACGGCGGGCGTATTTGTAGGACCAGCCGTTCCCTTCGCGGGGGAAGTCGATCCACTCGGGATGGCCGAATTCGTTGCCCATGAAATTGAGGTAGCCGTTGCCGGCCGTCGCGAGGGTAATCAGGCGGATCATCTTGTGCAGGGCGATGCCCCGGTCCACCACCAGCGACTGGGAAGTCTTGTTCATGGCCGTGTACATTTCGGCGTCCATCAGGCGGAAAATGATGGTCTTGTCGCCCACCATCGCCTGGTCGTGGCACTCGGCGTAACTGATGGTCTTCTCATCGGCGCGTTTGGTCGTCAGTTCCCACCACATTTCGCCCATGTCCCACTGCTCGTCGGAGAGGGTCTTGATCCATTTGATCCAGTGGTCGGCCACGCCCATGCTCATGCGGAAGTCGAAGCCGATGCCCCCTTCCTTCAGCGGCGCCGCCAGACCGGCCAGGCCGCTGACCTCCTCGGCAATCGTGATGGCCTGCGGATTGAGCTCGTGGACCAGCATGTTCGCCAGCGCGAGGTAATCGAGGGCGTTTTCATCCACCCCCGCGTCGAAATAGGGCTCGTAGTCACAGAAATCGCGGCCGAGGCCGTGGTTCCAGTAAATCATGCTCGTCACGCCGTCGAAACGGAAGCCGTCGAGGCGGTACTCGTCCATCCAGAACTTCAGGTTCGACAGAAGGAAGAATTTCACCTCGTCCTTGCCGTAATCGAAGCAGCGGGAGCCCCAGGCGGGATGGCGACCGGCGTCACCTTTATAAAAATAGAGGTCTTCGTGACCGTCGAAACGGCCCAGGCCCTCCACCTCGTTGTCCACCGAGTGCGAATGCACCACGTCCATCACCACGGCGATGCCTTTCGCGTGGGCGTCGTCCACCAGATGTTTGAACTCCTCGGGCGTACCGAAACGCGAACTCAGCGCGAAGAAATTCGACACCTGATAGCCGAAGGAACCGTAGTAGGGATGCTCCTGCAGGGCCATGATCTGAATCGTATTGTAGCCCAGGGACTCTATTTTCGGGAGGACGTCCTTGCGGAATTCTTCGAAGGTCGCCACGCCTTCCTTCTCCCCGCTCATACCGATATGACACTCGTAAATCAGGGGGAAAGCCGCCTTCTCCGGACGTTTGCGGCGCCATTTGTAGGGCTTCCCGGGGTCCCATACCTGGGCGCAGAAAGCCTTGGTCTCCGGGTCCTGTACAGCGCGCGTCACATAAGCGGGAATGCGTTCTCCTCCTCCGCCCGGCCACTCGATGAAGAGTTTGTAGAGGGTACCGTGGGAAAGGAACATTTGGTCAAGCACCAGTTCCCAGTTGCCCTGGCCCACCGGTTTGAAGGCGAAGGCCTCGGAGCGCTTCCAGTTGTTGAAATCGCCGACCAGATAGATTTTCGTGGCGTTGGGGGCCCACTCGCGGATTACCCAATCGCCATTCGAAAGCCGGTGCAGGCCATAGTAGAGATGGTTGTTGATCCCTTTGGACAGGGAGCCCTTGACGCTCAGCTTCTTTTTCAGCGCGGCGAAACGGGCGGCACGTTCATCAATCTTCCCCTTGAACGGAAGCAGATAGGAATCCTGGTCGTAAATCATAGGCTCTCGGTTTGGGCGCGGGCGCTGCGAAGATAAGCCCTGCAACCCTCCACCAACTCTTTCGTGCGGGCAAGGGCCTTGTCGATGTCGTCGATGCCGGTGGACGGATCCTCCACTGTTTGGGCAATCCGCTCCAGTTCAGCCACGGCCGCGGCATAATCAAAGGGCTGCGTATTCTTCATAGGCACACGCGATACATTACTAGCAAAGATAAGAATTTTCCACGGAATTTGTCGCTACTTTTCCCGCACTTTTTCCACGCGGCAATCCACCTGCCCGTCGGGCATCATCAGTTTCAGGGACGCTCCGGGAGAAAGGGAAGCCACGCTTTTGAGCACCTTCCCCCCGCCGTCAACGGCCAGCAGATATCCCCTTTTGAGGATATTGCGCGGGTCTGCGGCAAAAATGCGCGTTTCCAACAGATCGATTTTCGACTCCATCCGGGCGATTTTCGCGGCAAAAGCGCGGGACAGACGGGAAACATAGGAGGAAATACACTCGTCCTCCTGTTTGTAGATATCCAAGAGCCAGTCCGCCAGTGCCGTAGGCGTTTTCACGGACTCCCAGGCGATGTCGTCGCAGATATGGTGGTCCTGGTCGTGTCCCACCGCCGTCAGCACGGGAAGGGGACAGTCGGAAATGGCCGCCGCCAGGGCGTAGTCGTCATAGCAGAGCAAATCGAGTTTCGAGCCCCCTCCGCGCAGGATGGCGACCATATCGAAGGCCGCACCGCCCCCCGCGCCCGCAGCCTCACCAGCCGCCGAAGCGCCGTCTGGCCCGCCGGCCGCTGCAACCTGGCGCAAGGCCTCCGCCATCGACTCCGGCGCCAACGCCCCCTGCATCAAAGCAGGAAACAACGTTGTTTCAAAGACAAAACCATACTCGTTTTCGTGCAGATGGCGCATAAAATCGCGGTAACCGGCGGCATCCTCCGCCGAAATCACCGCAATCCGATACGGAAGCGCAGGCAGCGACAACGCCTTCTGCCGCTCCATTCTCCCCTCTTCTTTCAGCCGCGCGAGGGTTTTCTGCCGGGCCTCCTCCTGCGTTCCGAGCAGGATGGACGCATCCACATCCTGCACCACCAGCGACAGGCCGTAGAGTTCGCTGTAACTCACCCGAACCTTGAACAACAGGGTAATGCCCTCTTGCAGCGGGCCGCCCGTGACTTCCTGAAAATAAGACTCAATCGCCGGATAGCGACTGGCCCAGACGACCGCCCGCACCTTCGCGAGCAGCGTCCCGTCCTCCTCAGACTGGGAGAGTTCCAGATAGCAGTGGCTCCCCCGCCGCGCCTTCATCGCGCTGATCTCCGCCTTCACCCAGATCAGGCCCGGAAAAGCCCCTTCCAGCCCCTGCCGGATCTGCGACTGGAGCTCGTTTAATTCTATGAATTTCCTTTCATCCATCTCCTGCAAATATATGTATTTTTCCGCATTTTTGCTTATCTTTGCATACTCATCGCGCGCACCCAATGAAAATCACGGAAGCCCTTTTCGCCGGCAGCAGCACAACCCTTTCGGAAAGGCCGAAACAGGCCTTCCCGGAGTTTGCGTTCATCGGCCGCTCGAACGTGGGCAAGTCCTCGCTGATTAACATGTTATGCCGGAAGAAAGGTCTCGCGATGACCTCCTCGAAGCCCGGCAAGACCCGCCTGGTGAACCACTTCCTCATCAACCGCAGCTGGTACCTCGTGGACCTTCCCGGCTATGGTTACGCGCAGCTATCCGCCACCGCCAAAAAGAAACTCCAGCAGGTTATCCGCAATTATATCAACCTCTCCCCCGACCTCGTGATGCTCTTTGTACTCATCGACTCGCGCCACGACATCGGCCAGGTGGACATGGATTTCCTCTTCGAACTCGGTGAAGGCGGCATTCCCTTCGCCATTGTCTTCACCAAAGGCGACAAACAGGGCGTCAACGTCCTCGCCGCCCAGGTTGAGAAGAACAAAGCCGCCATCCTCGAGCACTGGGAGAGCCTGCCCCCGGTCTTCGTCTCCTCCGCCGAAACGGGTGCGGGCCGCGAAGAAATCCTCGACTATATCGGCCAGGTGCTGGAAAGTTTGAAACAAGAACAACCAAAATCATAAATTTATGAACAACGTACATCCCCTGAAAGTTTTTGCGTGCCGCAATTCCCGCACCTTCGGCGAAAACGTGGCCAAGTTCCTCGGCGTGAAGCTCGGTGAGGTCTCCACCGACACCTTCAGCGACGGCGAGATGCAACCCTGCTACCAGGAAAGCGTCCGCGGCTGCACCGTCTTCATCGTCCAGTCCACCTGCCCTCCCGCAGACAACCTGATGGAACTCCTGCTGATGATCGACGCCGCCAAACGCGCCTCCGCCTCCAAGGTCATCGCCGTGATGCCCTACTTCGGCTGGGCCCGCCAGGACCGCAAAGACCGTCCCCGCGTGTCCATCGGCGCCAAGCTCGTCGCCAACCTGCTGGACGCCGCCGGCGTCGATATGGTGATGACCTGCGACCTCCACGCCGACCAGATTCAGGGCTTCTTCGACCACCCCGTGGTCCACATCTACGCCAGCACGGTATTCCTCCCCTACCTCAAGAACCTCAAGATCAAGGACCTGGCCATCGCGGCCCCCGACATGGGCGGCGCCAAACGCGCCCAGGCCTATGCCAAGTACCTCGAGTGCCCCGTCATCATCTGCCACAAGACCCGCGCGAAAGCCAACGTGGTGGACAAGATTACGGCCATCGGCGAGGTTGAGGGCAAGAACATCATCATCGTGGACGACATGATCGACACCGCCGGCACCCTCTGCAAAGCCGCCGCCGTCCTCAAGGAAATGGGCGCCAAGAGCGTGCGCGCCTGCGCCACCCACGCCGTCCTCTCCGGCCCCGCCTACGAGCGTCTGTCCGAGAGCGTGCTCGAGGAAATCATCGTGTCCAACACCATTCCCCTCAGCACCGACCCGAACAAGAACAAGTCGAAGATCAGCGTCATCGGCCTCGAAGAGACCATCGCCCACATCATCGACGATGTGTACAACTACAACTCCATCAGCAAGGACCTGATTTACTAGGCCCTCCTGGGTGTTTCCCCGATGCTGACCGTATTTCTCCTTTGTCTGGGACTCGTCGCCCTCTGCCTGGTGGGACTGGGTTTCAACATCCTCTTCCGCAAAGGCGGCGAGTTCCCGCAGACGGAGATTTCCTCCAACCTCGAAATGCGCAAACGGGGCATCCGCTGCGCCAAGGAGGAGGAAATGCGGCTCTGGGGCAAAAAACACCGCAAAAAGAACGTCACCTGCGCAGATTTGGGCTGCACCGACTGCGGCGGATGTGAAATTTTAAAAAAATAATTTATGAGTCTCGTAGCGATCGTAGGCCGCCCGAATGTCGGCAAATCCACCCTCTTCAACCGCCTGGTAGGCATGCGGCAGGCCATCGTCGACGAGACCGCCGGCGTCACCCGCGACCGCCATTACGGCCGCTGCGAGTGGTGCGGCACCGAATTCTCCATCGTCGATACCGGCGGATACACCTCCGACAGTGACGACATTTTCGAGGAAGAAATCCGCAAACAGGTCCTGCTGGCCATCGAAGAGGCCGACCTCGTGCTTTTCATGGTGGAAGCCCAGACCGGCATCACCGACTACGACAGCGAAATCGCCGCCATCCTGCGCCGCTGCAGCAAGAAGGTCGTCCTCGCCGTCAACAAGGTGGACTCCGGCGAGAAGATGTACGACGTGTACCAGTTCTACGCCCTGGGCTTCGGCGAGGTATTCAGCATTTCTTCCGCCAACGGCGGCGGCACGGGCGACCTGCTCGACGAAATCGTCCGCAACCTGCCCAAAGATGAGGAGCGGGAGAAGAACGCTCCCGAGCTCCCCCGCATCACCATTGTCGGCAAACCCAACGTAGGCAAATCCTCAATGACCAACGCCCTGCTCGGGGTCGAGCGCAACATCGTCACCCCGATGGCGGGCACCACGCGCGACAGCATTGAGACCCGTTTCAACAAATTCGGCTACGACTTCATGCTGGTCGACACCGCCGGCATGCGCCGCAAATCCAAGGTCCACGAAGACCTCGAATTCTACTCCGTGATGCGGGCCATCCGCGCCATCGAGCACTCGGACGTCTGCGTGCTCATGGTGGACGCCCTCAGCGGCATCGAGGCTCAGGACATGAGCATCTTCAACCTCATCCAGAAAAACCGGAAGGGCTGCGTGGTGGTCGTCAACAAATGGGATACGGTCGAAAAGGAGAGCAACACAATGAAGGAATACGTCGAGGCCATCAAGTCCCGCCTCCAACCCTTCAACGACGTCCCCATCATCTTCACTTCCGTCCTCAAGAAGCAGCGCATCATGCAGGTGCTCGAGGCTGCGATGAAGGTCTATGCCAACTATTCGCAGAAAATTCCCACCTCCGCCCTCAACGAAGCCATGCTCCCCGAAATCGAGAACTGGCCGCCCCCTGCCTGGAAAGGCAAATACATCAAAATCAAATACTGCACCCAGCTCCCGACGCGCTCTCCCGCCTTCGCCTTCTTCTGCAACCTCCCGCAGTACGTCAAAGACCCCTACAAGCGCTTCCTCGAAAACAAGCTCCGCGAACACTTCGACCTCACCGGCTGCCCCGTGCAGATTTTCGTACGGCAGAAATAATCCTCCCCCGTGAACTTCCGACTGGTATCGACCTACGCGCCGGCGGGCGATCAGCCCTCGGCCATTGACGGCATCTGCAAGGCGCTGCAAGGCGGGGTGGATAACATCACCCTGCTCGGCGTGACCGGTTCGGGCAAGACCTTCACGATGGCGAACGTCATTGAGCGGCTGCAGCGGCCCGCGCTGATTTTAAGCCACAACAAGACGCTGGCGGCCCAGCTCTACGGGGAGTTCAAGGCCTTTTTCCCGGAGAATGCGGTCGAGTACTTCGTGTCGTACTATGACTATTACCAGCCGGAGGCCTACCTTCCCATCACCGACACCTACATCGAAAAGGACCTGTCCATCAATGAGGAAATCGAAAAGCTGCGCCTGAGTGCGGCTTCCGCCCTTTTGAGCGGCCGGAGGGACGTCATTGTCGTCTCCAGCGTGTCCTGCCTCTACGGCGTGGGCAACCCGGAGGATTTCCACAGCCAGACCATTCACCTCAAACGCGGCGATGCCATTACGCAGACCACGCTGATGTACCGTCTTGTGGACGCCCTCTACAACCGGACGGAAGGCGAATTCAAGATGGGGTGCTTCCGCGTCAACGGTGAGAGCACGGACATCTGCATGGGCTACGGCCAGAACGCGGTCCGCGTGGAGTTTTTCGGCAACGAAATCGACGCCATCTTCATCATCGACCCGCTCACGGGCGCCCGCCTGGAAGAAATAGAGGAGGTCAGCATCTATCCGGCCAACAATTTCGTCACCACAAAGGAGCGAAGCGCCCTCGCGGTCAGCCAGATCCAGGACGACCTGCTTCAGCAATGCAATTACTTCGAGGAAAGAGGGAAACCGCTGGAAGCCAAAAGGCTCAAGCAGCGGGTGGAATACGACCTCGAAATGATCAAGGAAATGGGCTACTGTCCCGGCATCGAGAACTACTCCCGCTACTTCGACGGACGCAGCGCCGGAACGCGTCCTTTCTGCCTGCTGGACTATTTCCCCGACGATTTCATTACCTTCATCGACGAGTCCCACGTGACCATTCCCCAGATCCGGGCGATGTATGGCGGCGACCACAGCCGCAAGAGCGTACTGATCGACTACGGTTTCCGCTTGCCCGCTGCGGCCGACAACCGCCCGCTGAAGTTCGATGAATTCGAATCGTTGACGGGCCAGCGCGTCTTTGTCAGCGCCACCCCCGCTGACTACGAACTCGAAAAATCCGAAGGACTCATCGTGGAACAGGTGGTGCGCCCGACCGGCCTGCTCGATCCGCCCATCGAAATCCGTCCCACCGAAAACCAGGTGGACGACCTGCTGGAAGAAGTCCGCGTGCGCGCCGAGCGGGACGAACGCGTACTGGTCACTACCCTGACCAAGCGCATGGCGGAGGAACTCGACAGTTATTTTCAGCGCATGGGCGTCCGTTGTCGCTACATCCACTCCGACGTGGATACGATGGAACGGGTGGAGATCATTGAAGATTTCAAGAACGGGCTCTTCGACGTGCTCGTGGGTGTCAACCTCCTGCGTGAGGGACTGGACATCCCCACCGTCTCGCTCGTGGCCATCCTCGACGCCGATAAGGAGGGTTTCCTCCGCTCCGACACCGCACTTACCCAGACGGCAGGCCGCGCCGCCCGCAATGTCAACGGTCTCGTGATTATGTATGCCGACAGCATCACCGGTTCCATGCGCCATACCCTCGACGAAACGGCCCGCCGCCGCAGCAAGCAGCTCGCCTACAACGAGCAGCACCACATCACGCCCACCCAGATTGCCACCCACAGCAATGCCCTCGCCGCCGTTTCCTCCAAGGGCCGCATCAGCGCCCCTACCTCCTACGACGACCCCGCCTACATTCCCTCTCCGGACGAACTCGGTCACGGCCGCGTGTCCGTGGGCCTGGGGCACGACGCCAAACGCCCTTCGCCCAGCGCCACCGTGGACGGCTATGTCAGCGCCGACCTGGCCGCCGTGCTGCAGGACCCGGTCATCCGCGCCATGAGCCGCGATCAGGTCGAAAAATGCGCCCGGGAGGCCGAACGCAAGATGAAAAAGGCGGCCGCCGCCCTCGATTTCCCCGCCGCCGCCAAAGCCCGCGACGAGATGTGGGCGCTTCAGGAATACCTGAAGGTGTGGAAAGACTGAAAACTCAAGTGCGGAAAGCGGGGTAAAAAGCGCGGTTTCCGCACCCGGGTTTTGAAAGAAACGGGCAAAATCAGCCAAAATCAGCAAACTCAAGTGCGGAAAGTGGGGTAAAAAGTACAGTTTCCGCACCCGAGTTTTGGAAAATCAAATTAAAAAGCATATCTTTGTTCCGACAAGAAAGACAAGGTTATGGATAAGAATCTTTTTATCGGACGCGACTACGAAATCCGCCAACTGGAAAAATATCGGAATTCTTCCGAATCGGAACTGGTTATTGTCTATGGCCGCAGAAGGGTCGGCAAAACATTTCTCGTCAAAGAATTCTTTGACGACACCTATGACTTCAAGGTGACGGGGATGTATCAAAAAGACAAAAGCGAACAACTCAAAAACTTTTATCTTTCGCTGCTGGAGTACGGTTCAGACTGCAAGGCTATTCCTTCCGATTGGCTGGAAGCCTTCAATGCGCTGAAAAAACTATTAAAAAAGGCCCCAGGTGACCGAAAAAAAGTGGTTTTCTTTGACGAATTGCCGTGGATGGATACGCGGCAAAGTGACTTTTTGGGTGCATTTGAAGCCTTCTGGAATGGTTGGGGCGCGCAGCAAAACGATTTGTTGATGATTGTCTGTGGCTCGGCGACCACCTGGATTACCAACAAACTCCTTTCCAACAAAGGTGGTCTTTTCAATCGGGCGGCCCGACGGCTTTATCTGATGCCTTTTACGCTCTACGAAACGGAACAATACCTCATTTCCCGCGGCATCCATTGGAGTCGCTATGATATCGTGGAATGTTATATGGCGTTGGGCGGAATCCCCTACTATCTAAAATTGCTGGACAACGAGTATTCTCTTCTGCAGAATATAGACCACCTGTTCTTCAAATCGCATGGTCCCCTGTGGGACGAATTCGACCATCTGTATGAGACCTTATTCGGCGACGCACGGAATTACCTGAAAATTATTGAGGCGCTGGCTTCCAAAAAATCAGGAATGACAAGAACGGAACTCATCAAGACCTCAAGAATTGAAGACAACGGGCTCCTGACCCAAATGCTGAAGAATCTGAAAGACAGTAATTTCGTCCGCGCATACAATAGTTTCGGCTACAAAGGCAAAAACATCGTGTACCAGTTGGCCGACTATTTCACGCTCTTCCATCTCAACTTTCTTCGCGGCAATCAGAATCCGGACGAACATTTTTGGACTCACTACATGGACAATCCCGCCAAATCGGGCTGGGCCGGGCAAACCTTTGAACAGGTCTGCAAGGATCACATCGGACAGGTTAAACGGGCAGCCGGCATCAGTGGCATCCTGACGGAGATTTCCTCCTGGCGCGGCGAGGGAGAAAGCGGGAAAGCGCAGATCGACCTGGTCATCGACCGCCGCGACCGCGTCATCAACCTGTGCGAAATTAAATACTCCGTGGAAGAATATGCCATCTCGGCCACATACGAAGAAACGCTGCGGAAGAAAATGCAGGTCTTCCGCGAAGCCACCGGCACAAAGAAGGCTCTCCAGTTGATGATGATTACAACATATGGTCTCAAGCGCAACGCACACAGCGGACTGATTCAGTCGCAAGTCACCCTCGACGACCTCTTCTTGCCTGAGGATTAGTTCAAAATAGATTTCATCTCGCGAGCGTTACTTCAGCGCGGGCAGTGCTGCACTCGTAAAAGTAGACACGGAGGGGTAGAAAAAGATTGAATGTCGTATCTTTGCAATTGGCATTGGCTGTCGGCCCTGGAGGGAGGGGCGGAGC
>JAGCXP010000006.1 GCA_017961345.1 Bacteroidales bacterium
GACAAATGATCGGCCAAACGCCTCCCTGCCGCTCCGCTTTTTGTGATTGAGCATAGCTCCACGCTGTTTTTGGCCTCAAAACGAAGTCGCGCCGTGCTGGAGCATCGCTCTACTACGTTTTTGGCCTCATTTTGTGCGCGCAGGTGTGCTGGGCGGCGGCATGCTGGCGCTGACGCGCACCGCGTCCTCCCTGCCGCTCCCTCGCTTTTTGCTTTATCATCTTCTCTTTTGCTACATTTCAATTCTTTTTCTTACCTTTGTAAGGTACGTATGACGTACAGACATATTGCGAAAGTGTTTTTCGAGTGTCCTTGCTGAAAATCTGGACAATTTTCTAACCAAGAGGTCGGTCGTAAACACTCCGCTCGTTCGTTTGTGTGATGTTGGGAAGCGTTCTATGCATCCTGTACTCCATATCGGCGAGTGTGGAGTACGATTGTTTATTTCTTGGTTGCGTTTGTCCAGAACGTTCAGCAGAATAAGCGAAAACGGCTCCACACTTTTTGTGTTTACACCATCTGGGGAGCGGGGTGGAAAAACCTTTATCTATGTTTACAAAAAATGTTATTGTTAAGATGAAGTCTATCTTATCAGGGCTTTCATTATGTTTGTCGGGCCTCTTTTTAACTTCCTGTTTTGGGGCTCATAATCTTACTATTACACCTTCGGTTTCATTGGAGCGTGCCAATTATAAGTATATAGGAACTGTTTCAGCAGAGCAAGGAGCTGTATATGTATTGGGCATAGGTGGAATGAGACAAGAACAAATGGAGTATAATGCTTATAGTAAGATGGTTGAAAAGGCAAATCTTAAACCTAATCAAGCGATAGCAAATATATCGTATAAAACGAGTAAGAGGCTGTATTTCCCGTTTGGCTTTTTTTGTGCTAAGGTAACAACAGTGGTATCTGGAACGATAGTAGAATTCCTTCCGGAAGGAACAGATATCAAAAAAGAAAATAGGCCTCTTCCGGCGTTAATTGAGCGGGAAAGTAAGAAGACGCAATTGGATTCGGCAAAAAACCAAATTCAGAGTGAAGTGGCGAACGTATTGAGAATTCAATATCATCAAGAAGATGCCTGCCTATTATTGATTGATTGTAAAGATAGTCGTCAGATAGAATTGGGGAAAAATACCAGTTCTATTCGCAATGCCGCTAACATTGCAATTCAAAAACTTGAAGAGCAAAAGGCCAAAGGAGATTCGAAATTTCTTGAAGAAAATATTGCTGAAATAGAGAGAATGCTACAAAATGCTTCTTCTCATAATTTGTTGGATAATTATTACAAGAAAAAACTATCGCTATTGAGGGATAAATAGTCCTAAAACTTCTATTGCTTCTTGTATTCCATGTCATCCCCGCCGTCTATAGATAGCGGGGATGCTTTTTGGGGGGAATTGATTGGAATAACAATACCTTGGACTCGTGTTATTAGTAAATCTTGATAAATACGATATACTTTGAAAGGACTTTAATTTGATCAGTCAAGTCTTCCCCCTGTAATTCGGTGCTCTCTGGAAGCGATAATGAAATAGGGGCAGATTCAATAAGATTGCATAGATAAGAGCTCTTTATGGCATAACCGACATTTTGAGCGGAGCGAATGACAGCATTGGTAATTCCGATAAGATTACCATTCTTATCAAATAACGGCCCTCCGCTATTTCCTGGTTGAACGGGAGCGGATATTTGGTATGTAACTATATCCCCCTCATATCCTGTTTTTGAACTAATAATTCCATCGGTAATTTTGACTTCTTCACCCATATAATTGGCCATAGGATAACCCATGGTGAAAACAGAAGTGCCAACGTCTCGAGTTTTGCCATTAAGCGTGAATGGCAGTATACCAATACCTGAAAACTTTTCGTCTTCAATGGTTATGAGAGCAAGATCATTTGTTTTGTCTGTTGCAAGAACTTTGGCTTCGTACGTGTGGATATCATTGCCCGATTTTATTGACACCTCAATCTTCTTTGCCCCATTAATGACATGATAATTGGTTGATATAACTTTATTTCCAATAAAGATTCCACTCCCGGAGGCAATAGGAACTGTAGGCGAAGATGGGGATGGCGAAGATGGGGTCGATCCAATAGTTCCTCCTGAAATATTCACGTCATTCGCCGGGAATAACTTTAAAAAGTCCGCGGAAACATTGGAGGTGTTTTCATAGATAGACATGAATCCATCGCTGAATTTTAAATAGAAATCCTCATTATTAATTTTATTCTCCATATGCCAAGAGGTCGCCTTGTAAAGACCGGGTGTTGCCGTTGCGACAAATGTTGCTTTTAAATCGCCTTCTTTCCATATGTTTTTGTTTGAACCTTTTAGGTAAATAACCTTATATTGGTATCCATCTCTTACTATAGCGAGAGTGTGTTTGTTTTTCCCCCACCACTTCTTGTCATTAGTTGTTGTAAAATAATAGATTCCCTCAATGCTGGTGCATCTGTTTGTTTCCCAATACTCTCGAAGTGTTTTTTCAGTCCAATCCGTATGCTGTACAGGATCCTCATTATCTGCAACAGGAATGTCGTTCCATGAAATAAAATTCGGCTCATCATAATTGATTAAGTTGATTCCGGCTGGAATCCGATTGAAATAAATTATAACTTTTGCATAATTTCCTTTATTCCCTCTATCATAATGATATTGATTTCCTAATTTCCAATCTTCTCCATTAACAGTTAATGCAATAGGGTTCAATGTTCCAAATGGTCCGGAAAGATATACATTATCGGGGATGTTAAATCCCCCTTCTTGGCGACTGTTAATTGTAATCCGAATACCAACTGCCGTAAAAAAGTCATTTGACGCTACCCCCAGAAGTTGCCAGGTTTGGTCATAATCTTTTCGAACGAAAGATGAATAATCATCATCTGATTTGAGCGTGATTTCTCTGGATTGCCCCCAAAGAGAAATGATGCTGATTATCACAGCGAAAAGGAGGGAAAAGACTCGTTTCATATTGTCAACAACTTAGCCAAATCTCCTCCATTTGGCGGTTATATACAAAAAGGCTAGAGGAGAGGTCTGCACTCTATACCCATCTTAGGCTCTGGAAAAACCCGCGCGAGATATTTAATACACACATCCATCCAGCCTTATGTAATCGGGAATCCCGAAATACACCCACGGCGGACTAAGATTTGTGCTATTGTCTCGCTAAAAATTTTCCAGACTTTAAGATGGACAAAAGAACAAGTTAGTCTTTCTTTACCGTTCGGATTTCTCCCCGAACTGGTTGTTAATGCAAATATAGTAATAAATTTTGACTATCAAAATCTGCGGAATTGAACGATTAAAATCCAATCCAGAAGGACAGTATTATCTCCCAAAGTGTCCGTGCAGGGAGAGGAGTTTTGAGCCTGTTTGTCCGAAGGGACCGCGAAGCGTAGCAAAAAAGCCCTCGTAATCATGAGATTCGCGAGGGCTTTTTTTGGAGCGGAAAACGGGGTTCGAACCCGCGACCTCTAGCTTGGGAAGCTGGCGCTCTACCAACTGAGCTATTTCCGCAAATGGGTAAGCGGATTACATCGCACCGCTACAACCTCCTACCCTTGCTGCCTTCCGACCCTGGGGGAATTCAAAGGGAGCTGGTCGTGTAAGACTTACCCAATGCAAAGGTAGGAAATTTTTGAGAAACTGCAAGGGTATTTATGCCTTTCAAACAGACTTTTGGAACGCGAAAGGGAGGAGTGAAGCAGCGCCGCTGAGCTTGAGTATGCGTTGTGAACCCGCAAAAAGGATATTGACCGGATGACCGGCCGTTTCGAATTCGAGCAATACCTGGGCGCAGGCTCCGCAGGAGAAAACCGGCTGCTGGCTCAGTACGCCGTCTTTTCCGCCAGTTACCGCCATATCCGTGATATAGGCGCCCCGAAGGTCGTTGTGTGCGGCAAAAAGGGCCACGCGTTCGGCGCAGAGTCCGGACGGATAGGCGCTGTTCTCCTGGTTGGATCCTAGAAAAATCCTCCCGTCGGACAGGCGGACGGCGGCACCCACCTTGAATCCGGAATAAGACGCATAGGCGTTTTTCATCGCCGCAATGGCTTCCCCAACCAGTTCACGGTCCGTTTTATCCAGTTCATCAGCCGAAGAAAAGGCGGTATATTCTATCTTGACTTCCTTTTTTACGCTCATAATTGCTATCTTTGCAATGTCGATTGCAAAATTAATCATTTTCGCCGGATGAACGACTCCAAACCCATAAAAGTGTGCATCGGCCTCTCCGGAGGGGTGGATTCCAGCGTGGCGGCCCTGCTGCTTAAACAGCAAGGATACGACGTGTTTGCGCTCTTCATGCAGAACTGGCACGATACGGCCGGTACGCTTCACGGCGACTGCGAGTGGGAGGAAGACCGTTTTGTCGCGGAAATGGTGGCTCGCAAGATTGGCATCCCTTTCTATTTCGTGGATTTGAGCGGCCCCTATCGCAAACGGGTGGTCGATTATATGTTTGCCGAATACGCCAAAGGACGCACGCCCAATCCCGATGTGCTCTGCAATCGGGAAATCAAGTTTGACGCATTTTTGGAGTCTGCCCGCAAACTGGGAGCGGAGATGGTAGCCACGGGTCATTACTGCCGCAAGGAAGCCGCCGTTGGGGCGGATGGGACTCCCCTGCTGGATGCCGACGGAAAGCCCATCTATCGCCTGCTCGCCGGAACGGACGGCAACAAAGACCAGAGTTATTTTCTCTGTCAGCTCTCACAGGAGCAGCTCTCGCAGGCCCTGTTCCCCATCGGGGATCTGATTAAGCCCCAAGTAAGGCGCCTAGCCAAGGAGGCGGACCTTCCTTCCGCGGATAAAAAAGATTCCCAGGGAATTTGTTTCGTGGGGAAAGTGGACCTTCCGACTTTCCTCCAGCAGCAACTCAAGAGCGTGGAGGGCGACATCGTGGAGGTCTATGATGCCTACTACGCCTCCAATGCCCAGTATGCCTTCTACCAGGAAATGGAGGGGAAAAGCCCCGATGAGTTGAGCGACGAGGACCTGTTGCGGCTTTCCACGCCCATCGATTATTCCGACATCCGTTTCGAGACGGAAACCTACCGTAGCGGCCACAAACACATCAAAAAGACGCGTTACAAAGCCAATCCGTTCGGCAAAATTGTCGGTCGGCACGACGGGGCGCAGTTTTACACGATCGGTCAGCGCAAGGGACTGGGCGTCGGCGGACATCAGGATTCACTTTTCATTCTGGCGACCGATATCCCCGCCAACATCATCTATGTCGGTGAAGGACAGCTTCATAAGGGGCTGTCACGCCGTTGTCTTCGCATTGCTCCCGAGGAAGTGCATTGGGTGCGCCCAGACTTGGCCCTGCCTGTCGGCGGCACCCGCCGCGTGAAAGCCCGCATCCGTTACCGTCAGCCGCTTCAGGAGGCAACGCTCATCTGCCGTTCCAACGGCATGTATCTGCTGTTTGATGAGGCCCAGCGAGGCATTACTCCGGGTCAGTTTGCCGTCTGGTACGAGGGCGAGGAACTCACGGGCTCGGGCGTTATTGCCTAGAAATAGAATCCTGCGGAATAACCCAAGAGGAAGGAGGCGAAGAAAGGCTTCTCGCGGTGGAGTTTGAACGCCTCGAATTCGGCGAAGAGTTTCAGTTTGAAGGCACCGCCGGTGATGAAGTTGGCCGAGAGCCCGAGATCGGTGTCCAATCCCCCGCCCTGCGCGTTCCAGTCCCCGCCAATCATCGCATAGGCCTCCGTTTCAAACCATGTCATGATCGCCAGCGACCAGTAGCCGCCCACGAGCGCGTTGTAGATATTGTAGGAAGTGCCGTCCTTGTGGGTCAGCGATTGGGCTCCCAGACGCACTTTAATGCCCGAACTCATCGGAATCATTCCCTCCGCCCCGGGTGCCGTAGTGCCCAACGCGCCCCGTGTCCAGGGAAGTTCCGCCTGCAAGGCGGCAACACCGCCGCGCCAGGGCTTTACGGAAGCATTGATGTCGTCCTGGGAACCGAGCATGAAACGGCGGCCGTATAGCCATTCAATCGTATAATAATCGAAGGCTTCGGGCTCGTAATGGAAATGCGCACGCGGATTGAACTTGCCGCAATAGCCTTTATCTCCCCAAATCAGTCCGTTCAGGAAATAGCCCAGTTCGACGCAGCCGATACCCAACGCGGCGGCGCCGAAAGTATCGCTCATCCAGTGCCAGTCCGTTGCCACGCGCTGCACGGCGGTGGCCATGGCCAGCGTATAGCCGGCCACACTGATCCACGGACTGTACCAGCCGTATTCCTTATGCAGGATATGAGCTGAGCAGAAAGCGGTAATTACGTGTCCGGAAGGAAAGGACTTCGAATCGGCCAGATTGGGTCGTTCGCGTCCCACCCAGTTCTTCAGCCCCCAGGAAACGCCGCCGGTCAGCGCGGCTGAAATCGCTGCGGCACTCAGCAGGCGTCCCCAGTTACCCCTTGTGGGAACTCCGAACGCCTTCAATGTTGGAATCAGCAGCGCCGGACCCCATTGGATATAGTCCCCGTACGGATTGTGAAAGTTAGGAAAGGCATTGTCTCGGATGGCCCGTATATCCGTGTCAAAACTATACGGAACCGTTGCTACGCTGCCGTCCCCTCTCGTCCCAACCACATACTGCGCCCGGGCCTCCAGGCAAAGCAGCATGCCCAGACAGATAAAAATCCACCGATATACAGGCTTCATCATATATTCCGGCCCCAAAGGACGCTGCTACTGCGTGACGGGACGGATGGAGTAACCCTGGTAGCGATAGGCGTAACCGCTATACCATTCAAACGTGACATTGCCGGCCCATTGGCTGAGTCTGTAGGCCAAGCCAAGCTGTGGATTGTCTCCGTTGACACAGGAGGACCAGTAATAACCATACCCGTCTCTTGTAACCCTATCCAAAGGACCTTGGTTGCCGGCGGCGGGAAGGAAGATGACGGAGGAACAGGAAGAAGACTTGCTGCGCACTTCGGCGCCCTTAACCTCCCCGTGGGTCGTCCAGGTGAAATCACAGTCTTTGCTCAGGGCTTCCAGTTCGGCGGGAAGTGGCATGCGCCAACTGCCTCCAAGTGCTACATAGGCGGCATCATCTTCCGGATCGAGCATCAATTTGCCGTCGGGCGGGAGCGCGCTGTCGGCGTCCCAATAGTCAGTTTTGTCTGCAGCGCAATACTTTTTGAAGGCATAGTTTGTACTGACCCGTTTGGCCCCCAGCCACTTGTAGTTGGGCCACTGGCATTTTTGTGTCGCCGGAGCAATGTCGCCCCAGGGATACATATTGCCATAGTCGTCCTCCGAAGCGGCTCCCAGATTGCGGTCGGCCCAGAAAATCTCATATTGTGCACCATGTTCGTCTCGGGCGAAGGTCAGCAGCCGCACGGCGCCTGCCGGTACGGATGCCGTCGGAGCAAAAGTTGTGAAATAGACCGCCCCGCTGAACACATCGCCGCCGAAGGCGTGGCATTTCATTTTGCAGGCATAATTCACGCCCGGCTCGACATAAGGGTCAGCCTGATAGGTCCCGTCGCTTTGCTGCACGGCTTCAACGCTACGCCATCCGCTCTCGGGCGTTCCCTCCGCACCATAGATAAAGGTCAATTTGAAGTCAGAAGGCGTCTCCTGCATGTCAAGCACGGCGGTCCCGTGGAAGGTGGCGCAGGTGTATTGCACGTCGGTTGCAGGCAGTGCCGTAAGTTCGGCCCGGATGTCCGGGGTACGGAAATGAACCTTTTCGCTGATAAACACGATGGAATGGACCCTTGCCTTGACGACATACCAATAGTCGGTCGCAGGAGTCAGCCAAGACTGCAAGTAGGACAGACTGCCGTCCGCAGCCGGGCTGACTTGGGAATTCCAACGACTGCTTCCATTCGCCATATCATACGCAGATACGCTGGCATTGTCCGTCACATAGAACCAATACCTGGCATCAGGATCGGGCCGGCAGTCCAGCACAGGGACGGCCAGGAGGGTGGCCTTGTCCTCGCAGATGTCCGTAGCTACCATTCCGCTGAAGGAGACTTGCACGTCAAGGGTCGTGAAACTGCTCACCTCACCCTCGAATCTCCGGGGGCCCAGGACGATTGTCGGTTTAAAATAATAGGTGGTTCCCACCGTGAGGTCGCTCAGGGACGCGGAGAGCGTGCCGTCATCCCCTAAGGTGGCACCTTCACAATTTGCGCGATTCTCGCGTACTTTATTCTCATCGGTCGAAACGTAGAAACCGGCAACAGGGTCTATGCCTTCAGCGTTCTGCAAAGATACTTTCGTACTGAGGGTAGCCGATCTTTCCAGGATGTCGGTGGCCGTTTCCTCCGTGAATTCCGCCTGCAACTGAAGCGTCTTGAAGGCGATCGTCTCACCCTCATATTTTTTGCCGTCCACCTGGGCATAGGCCGTGACGGTATAATCCGCGTTGTCGGTCAGGGAGTATGGTGTACGGGCCTCGAAACTGCCGTCTGTTCCAAGCGTAGCACCAATCTCAAATGTCCAGCTCCAGGGCTTGACCTCAAACCATACGCGGTCCGCCCGGTTGACGCTGAGTTTGCCTTTAAAGCGCGCAGATTGGGCCTTCACTTCCAAAGGAGTGAGGGTCTGCAGGGTAATCGCCGGCGTGGAAAACTCCTCGACGGTGCTGTAGAAATCGTATCCCAGGACGGAGGCCAAGGCCATGAAACGATAGCGGGTGTCGGGGGTCAGTCCGCTCAAGTCCGCCTTGTAGAGCCCGTCACTGTCGAGTGCTGCCGTTTTTTCCGTGCCGGTAGTCTTCAGGTCGGCATACGGATGCTCCGGGTCATACGGGGCGTAGTAGAATTTGACGACACGCTCGTACTGAGGGTCTGTATCTGCCGTGAAGCTTACGCTGAGCGTCGCTCCGAATTCGGAAACGCTCCCTGTCGAAGGTGTCCCCATCTGACCGTTTACGCTCAGGGTAGAGAAGTCGCAACGTTCGCTTTGGAACTCCACTCCGCCAACGGTGGCGCAAGCCTTGTAGGCGTAGGACCACTGGAGGTTCAGGCCGGTCAGGCGATAGGAGAACGTGCTGTCTGCGGCCATTTCGCAGGGAATCTTGGTCTCTCCGCTGCCATCAAAACGATTGAACAGGAAGTAAACTTCGGGCGTGAATGAAGCAATCGTATTCATTTTCAGTTTCCCGTTCAGGGTAACCGCATATTCGGAGATATCCGTTGCCCCCGTAGCCTGCGGAAAGACGCGCATGATGGGGGTCGTGAAGGATTTTGCATCGCCCGTGGCGTTTGAGCCGGACTCCGATACCTTCGTGCGGAACCAGTACTGGGTGTTCGGCTCCAGGCCGGTGGCTTCAACAGTAAAATAGCCGTCTTCGGCATCCCGTTCCGTGGCCGTGAACGTGCGTAATCGGTCCGGATAATACAGGAAATCCCACTCCGCGGTAGCGATTTGGATCGCGAAGGTAGCGTCCTCCGACTGGGGATTGGCATAGCCGGAAAGGACGGCGGATACTTCTGTCATGGAGATAACCTCGCCCGTCTCGGCCTTTTTTCTGGGCTGCTTAGCCGTCTTGAACGAAAGGACTTCCCCTTCGAACCACTTCGGTTCCCCTTCGCCGGATGTCGGAAAGCCACGACAAATGGCCTTAAAGTAATAAGTGGTATTGGGAATTAGTTCGGTCAGCTTGCAGTAGAAACGGTGGTTGTCATCGGCGCTGACGTTCCAGATTTCCGTCGTTGTCGGCGAGGGGGCGAAATCCGGATAGGTTGAGAGACGGAATTCATGCTCCCCGAGAGCCCAGGTCTGTCCGTCCACCGTTACGACCGGATCTCTGTCATCGTTCACGCCGACGAGCCTGCCGTAGATGTAGGCGGAGTTGTACGTTACGGCCTGCGCCTCTTCCGTCACGACGGGAGCATTCGTGGCAGGTTGTTCGCCGCCGCCTCCCGGCTGATCTCCGCCTCCCGGCTGGTCCTGTCCGCCACTTCCGGAATTGCCGGATCCGCCGTTATTGATAATCTGATCCTGCTGGTTGAACGTCTCCTTTTTGTCGCAGGAGAACAGCAGGGACAATGCCACGAGGGCGAAAAGTATCTTTTTCATGGTAAAACGCCTTTTATACCACGTGCAAGATACGATTTATTTTATTATAAAGCAAATTCGCGGCGCTCTATCGCGGCCGGCTGGGAAGTGAAGCGCAGTGTGCGACAAGCGGCGGTGTGCTGAACGCTCCGAGAGTAGTGGAAAAAACGGGGGCGGGAGGGATTGCGCAGTGAGCGGGCCGCGAAGTGAGCGACGGCGCGTAAAAAGCGGAGCGGCAGGGAGGCGTTTGGCCGATCATTTGTCCGAAGGGACCGCGAAGCGTCTGGAGGACAAATGCCCCCTGCCGGCCGCAAAAGCGGCAAGCGAGCGCCAGCATGCCGCCGCCCAGCACACGCGCGCGCACAAAATGAGGCCAAAAACAGCGTGAAGTTATGCTGCAGCACGGCGCGACTTCGTTTTGAGGCCAAAAACGTAGTGGAGCGATGCTCCAGCACCGGGTCGGGCA
>JAGCXP010000054.1 GCA_017961345.1 Bacteroidales bacterium
GGGCAGCGGCTCGTGGTCCTCGTCGGCTCCTACCGGCACCAACGCCGGTACCTACGCCGTTTCCTGGCAGATTGTCGGAGACGCCAACCACAACAACGTTTCGGCAACCTCCCTGGGTAACGTATCCATCGCCAAGAAGGCGCCTTCTTTCAGCGTGAGCTCCACCAGTGTGAGTTTCAGCGAAACGGAAGATGTCAATACGAACAAAACGGTGACCATTACCTACGACGGCGACGGCACACTCTCCGCATCATCCAGCAGCACCTCCATGGTCACGACCTCTCTCAGCGGCAAGACCCTGACCCTGACGCGTAAGAGCGAAAACGGAGGCTCGGTGACCGTTACAGTGTCGGCGACGGCGGGGACAAACTATTCCGCTCCGTCCAGTCTGCAGATCACGGTGAGCCTGAAGGCGGTGGTCCGCGGCATTCTTCTGAAGGATGCGGCCGTGGGCTATCCTGTGGCCAGCGACGGCTTCGCTTACGCCGCGACCGCGGATATTCCTGACGGCAAGACTGTCATCGGTATGGTTGCCTATAAGAACGGGAACAACGGTCTGTTGATGCAGTATGACTGGAGCGCGTATGATTTCAGGGCTTACGATAAGGGTGAAATCGTCGCGGCCAACAACGATCATATTTTCGGTTCGGCCAAACTTCATACCACCAGCAAAACCTCTACGGTTACCGCCTATTGGTTCGGCGGCTCGAAGGCCGATTATGTGACCTGCGGCATGTCGGACCAGGCCGGTTTCAATACGGTCAACACGAGACGCGTGGCTGCGGGCTGCGAAGAAATCAATGCGAACCGTACGTATGGAACGTCCGACGGATGGGAGTTCTATGGCGGTCTCTCTACATTCTGGTATAATTACTGGACTTCCGGAGGTGAGATTGTCGCCCTGCTGATGTCATTCTAACAGATTATTCAGAAATCAACCCATTATGAAAAATCAAGCTATACTGTATCTTCTCGTTACGCTGCTCGCCCTCGTTTCCTGCGCCAAGGAAACGGGTCGCGAGATGGATCCGGGCACGACCCCGATGACATTCTCCGTCAGCGTGGACGGTACCCGTTCCAGCATGACGACTGCAGACCTGGAGGTGTTTTACCTCAAGGTGACGGGCCCCAATAACGTGTTCAGTTACTTTGAACCCATCGTCAAGAATGGCGAGGGGGGATGGACGGCGGCCCGGCCGCTCCTGTGGAAGGATGAATCCTCGTCCATTACCTATTCCGCCGCCTGGTACGGCGCGCTCGGTCCCGGTTATTTCAATGTACCCGTCAGCGACGCCATGTACACGGCGGGTGCCGACCTGAACCTCTGGGCCGACCAGCGCACGCAGGAAAGTCTCAATGCGGCGGACCTGCTGAGTATGAAGGCGACGACGCTTGCCTTCTCGGACGCCCAGGGAGGTGTCGTTCCCGTCGTCCTCTCCCATGCCCTTGCCAAGTTGAATTTCGTCTTCAAGCTGGCTGAAGGCTACTACGACGCCGGCATCGGCCTGAGCGACAATCCCGTCAAGGACATTGTCGTGAGCGGCATTCATCCGGCCTTCCATTTCACACCCCTGACCGGCGAGGTCTCCGTCCTGACTTCGGCGCGCACGACCACGATGGTTCCTTTTATGGGACAGTATGTTCCCGGTAGCGCCACTTCCAAAAACGCAATGCTGACCGCCGAGTCCGTTCTTGTTCCCGAGTCCTTTGCCGCGGGTGCGCTGACGGTCTATTTCTCCGTGGGTAACGACGATTTCGATTGGACCAACACGGAAGCCGTTGCCTTGCAGCAGGGGAAGGAAACGACCCTCGTGATTGACGTTGCCTACAAGCACTGATAGGAGGAATCGAGTATGAAAAAGAATAGAATCATATCCCTTTCGGCCGCCGCGGCGCTGCTTGTCCTGTCGGCCTGTAACAAGGAAGCGGCCGTAGAAACGGCGCTCTCTTCCGATGACATCCGGATTGAAGCGGGTGTCGGCGATCTGAGCAAACTCAGTTACAACGGTGCCTCCTGCCAATTTACGGTGGGCGACAAGATTGCAGTCTGGGCCTGGACGGATGGAGCTGCACAGGTTCCCGCCCAGCGGGTGGTCAACGGTGTGGTCAATACGCTGGGTACTGAAGGCCGTTGGACGCCCCAAGTGCAGATGCTGTGGAAAAATCCCCGGGACGCGCACTACTTTTTGGGCGTGTATCCCGACAAGGTCATTGAAAATTTCACGGCCGATGCCTATACGCTGGGAGCCGACCTGATGGTTGCTACCGAACTTTCCGGTATCGTGGCGACGGATAAGCCCGCTCCGGTGTCGCTTTCCTTCAGCCATGTCCTGTCCCGTCTGGATATCAACCTGAAATTCCGTTCCCAGTGGGATGAGACGCCTGTGGTCACATCGGTCGCTACGACGGCGCTCAATCACTATACGGTGAATTATCTGACCAAAGCGGTGACGGCTACGGGAGAGAAGACCCAGGTGGCGCTTTCCGCCGGAGCCCCCGTTCCGGCCGGCTATGCCCTTGGTTACAGCGGCTTGCAGGTTCCTCAGAACGCTGTCAGCATCGTGACTGTCACCATCGGTGGTCTGGACTATATCTTTGAAGCAGCGACTCCGATCGCCCTTCAGAGCGGCTATATTACGACGCTCGGCCTCATCGTAGGTCAGGAGAAGATCGAATTGGACGAGGTCAGCGTGACGCCTTGGGTGGCGGGAACGACGATTCCCGAAGGCGAAGCGGTCATCCCCGTGACCGGACTGAGCTTCAAAGAGGGGACCAGCGGCTTCATTCCTTTCGGTGGTTCGCTGCAGCTTACGCCCCTCTTCGCCCCGGAAGATGCGACCGGTACGGATTGCGTCTGGGAATCCCTCGATCCGACGATTGCGCAGGTCGATGAGGATGGCCTCATCTCCGCCCTCTACCAGGGCAAGGCGGTCATCAAGTGTACCTGCGGCAAGCAGGAAGCCCTCTTCGAGCTCTTCGTGGAGCCCAAGGAAGGTACCTTCTCTATGACGGCGTCCGAGAACGGGACGATGGTATCCTTCACCAACAAGGCCGACGGCCCCGTCTATTATGTGACGAGCAATGGGGCTGCCGGGGTCATCGACGCAGATGAGGGCCTCGTGCAGGGCATGGTTGCCGGCGAGCGCATCTGGTTCTACGGCGACAATGCCGCCTATGGCGACGGTACGCCCGAAGGCTCCAGCCATATTTCGATGAACAGGGACTGTCAGGTCTCCGGCAATCTGATGAGCCTGGTGGACGCCAAGAATTTCGAAACGGCGACGCTCTCCGAGCCCGACGCCTTCTCTTATTTCTTCTCGGGTGAGAGTCATTTGAAGAATGATGCCTCCAATCCGATTATACTTCCCTCCACGGTCTTGACCCCGGGTTGCTACAAGGGCCTCTTCGAAGGTTGCAGCGGTTTGAAGGCCATCGACGTGGCTGCTACCGACATCAGCGCCTCCGGCGCGACCGACGGCTGGCTTGACGGCGTGTCCGCTTCCGGCATGTTCGTTACGCCCAAACCGTCCCAGTGGTGCAGCGGCGGCAATCTGCCTGAAGGCTGGACGGTGTATGAGCCTTCCGCCGAGGGTCCCGTCCTTGCCCAACAGGCTCCTGCCGTGGGCGAAGGAAAAGCGGGTACGACGATTACCCCGGTCTCGGGTATTGACGCTTTCGACGGCAGCATTCACATCGATAGCCCGGCCAACCTGGCGTATTCCACCGACGGTGGTGCAACCTGGACGGATGTTCCTGCCAGCGGCGATATTACCGACCTGGGTGTGGGGAATGTCTTCATCCATAAGAAAGCGGCAGCTCCGCTGGATGCCAGTCCTTATGTTCCCATCGCCATCAAGGCCTATCCGGCCTATACGGCTCCTGTTGCCAAGAGCGGCCTGGTCTATACGAACTCGGCCCAGAATCTGGTTACCGCGGGCACCACGGCTGAGGGTACGACGATGGAATACAAGGTGGGCAGCGGCTCGTGGTCGTCATCGCTTCCTACGGGCACCAACGCCGGCAATTACAGCGTTTCCTGGCGCATCAAGGGCAATGCCCAATATGTCGATGTGCCCGCGTCCAGCCTCGGAACCATCAACATTGCCAAGGCGAATCCTACCTACACGGCTCCTACGGCCAAGAGCGGCCTTACCTACAATGGCTCGGCCCAGGTGCTGATCAATACGGGTACGGTCAACGGCGGTACGTTCCAGTACAAGGTGGGCAGCGGCTCATGGTCCTCGTCGGCTCCTACCGGCACCAACGCCGGTACCTACGCCGTTTCCTGGCAGATTGTCGGAGACGCCAACCACAACAACGTTTCGGCAACCTCCCTGGGTAACGTATCCATCGCCAAGAAGGCGCCTTCCTTCAGCGTGAGCTCCACCAGTGTGAGTTTCGCCACCACCGACGCGGTGAACAGCACCAAGACGGTGACCATCACCTACGATGGCGACGGCACGCTCTCCGCATCGTCCAGCAGCACCTCCATGGTCACGACCTCTCTCAGCGGCAAAACCCTGACCCTGACGCGTAAGAGCGGCAACGGCGGTTCGGCGACCGTTACGGTGTCGGCCACGGCGGGAACCAACTATTCCGCTCCGTCCAATCTGCAGATCACGGTGAGCCTGACGGCGGTGCCCAGCGGTATTCTTCTGAAGGATGCGGCCGTGGGCTATCCTGTGGCCAGCGACGGCTTTGCCTACGCGAAGACCGCGGATATTCCTGACGGCAAGACTGTCATCGGTATGGTTGCCTATAAGAACGGGAACAACGGTCTGTTGATGCAGTATGACTGGAGCGCGTATGATTTCAGGGCTTACGAAAAGGGTGAAATCGTCGCGGCCAACAACGATCATATTTTCGGTTCGGCCAAACTTCATACCACCAGCAGCACTTCAACGACCACTTGCTATTGGTTCGGCGGCTCGAAGGCCGATTACGTGACCTGCGGCATGTCGGACCAGGCCGGTTTCAATACGGTCAACACGAGACGCGTGGCTGCGGGCTGCGAAGAAATCAATGCGAACCGTTCGTATGGAACGTCCGACGGCTGGGAGTTCTATGGCGGGACCTCTACATTCTGGTATAATTACTGGAGTTCCGGAGGTATGATTGTAGCCCTGCTGATTTCCTTCTAGCAGCTTAATTCAGTGTAAAAACAAATGCAAAGGAGGCGGACCCGAATTTGAGTCCGCCTCCTTTGTTAGTACGTTGTCAGTGTCTCAAGCCGTCAAATAGGCCGGCTTTCGCTGCACAGTCATTCCAGTACACGAATATCGCGTCTTTTACAAATATATTGGTTTATTTTATAAACTTTTCGTAACTTCACGGAAATTTTGTAAAAACACAGATACCTATGACACTAAAAAACGTTCTTCCGATCCTAGCCCTCGCGGCGGGAATGATGGCCGGATGCGCACCTCCTGAAGAAGGGAAAAGTTATGCTGACAAAGCAACTGAGGACATCCTCGTAGTTTCTCCTACTGCGAAGAAAATTGCAGAGGATGGTACGGCCTCCTTTACCTTCAGCCTTTCGATTATTTTTCCGAACGGAAAAGCGGTTGATTTTGAAAACAATCAAGCAACCCTCAGTTTTTCGGCGACAGGTGGCAGTGTGAGTCCTTCCAGCGCCACCACGGACGCGAAAGGGCAAGTAACGGTAACCTTTTCCACAAGTGATGCACAAAGTTTTGAAGGAGGAACAGTCACGGGCGTTGTCAAGAAGGTTGAAGGCAAGGAGCTCTTCCAGCAGGGAAACCTGGCTACGGCGACGGCGCAAGTCCTTCCGCTCAATGCTCCGGATCCCAATCAGCCTATCCAGAAGGCAGAGGCCCTGAGGGATAACACCTATTCCATTCAGGTCAAAGGAGGTGATGCCACCATTAGTAACCTTACCCAGGAGTATTCCCAGTGGTATCTGACCAAGAGCAAGATGGACCGCACCAAGGAAGCCATCCGTGTTTCCATCGACGACGACGATCCCGAGCAAAGCACCATGGGTGGTGGCTTCCTGGAAATTCCTGCCGAACTCGCTAATAAACTGAGCACAATCAATCAGGAATTTGTGGCGAAGTATCCTTGGTTCCATGCCGATGTTTTCACCATGCGTACCGGAAAGGAACTCAATGCCAACATCAGCGCAGGATCCGGGGAGACTCCGGTGGGCAATGTCAAGCTGGATGGCAGCAGCCAGATTCAAATCAAGGAAAAGAGCGGCACCAAAGCCTTTACCGGAGAATACCAGTTGCTGTTCGTCATTGAATTCACCGTGGCCGGTCAGGACTATGTCATTGCCGGCAATGCTACGGTCAATCATTACCAGCCAGAGCTCTACAGTTTTGCCTTCAACAACTATCCGGACTGGATGAAGACGAATACCTCCGCTATACTTGAAGTGGATTGGACCGACGGTGCGGAATTCGATGTAAACAAAGTCAAACTTGTCAATCAAACCAAGGGTGGCGTCGGTTCCACGGATAGGGACGAAGGGTACTTCACCTGGAATGCTGCTACGCAAGAACTCACGGCGGTCAAATCGGCCGATAACGAAAAGGTCTATCTTATTTTTTCCTATGAGGGGACGGAGCTCAGGTCCGGTATACAGATTGCCGTAGGCCCGGGCTGGAATTACACGTCCTTCTCCATCTCACCGTCGTTCTTGGTGGTTGATCAGGGTTATTTCCACTTTGACTACCAGAAATTCACGGTAGACGACTGGACGCCCCGTGATGCGTATTATTATTTCCCGTACCATAGCATAGAACTGGATCCGGCATCCGATTACTATAGCAAGTTGTATTATGATTCCGACGACCAGGATGTAAGTTTTTCCAACATTCCCAACGGAGATTTCAATATCATTTTCCGCTGCAAATCCAATCACGACGTGACGCGCACCGTTCCCGTTAAGATGGTGGAGAAGAAGGTCAAATCATTCCAGATAAAGCCTGAGTCCGGTGCCACAGTGGGCTATAATATGGGTCTCGAACTCTCGGTAGAAACCAATCCGGAAGATGCTTATTGGGATTGGTCTTATGTCGAGTTGGATCCGGCCTATGAAGAAAACTTCCATTTCCAGGGTCACGGTGGCCGCGACGATCACCCGAAGCTCTTTGTCAACACCAGCCATGACCCCGCCGTCATGGGCACTCAGGTGATGTTCCGCCTTAAATACGACCACTCGAAGTACTGCTTTATCTACGTGACAATGGACTAAGTCACAAATAATCACTATCTTTGCCCCTGATATGGAACAATTTGACGCACTGGAAGTCATTGCCCGTACCAGGGGCAAAGTGGAAATGGACGATACCCCAACGGGGGAGAATCTCTTTTTGATGTGGGGAACGCTGACCTCGGTGTTCTTCCTCCTGCAATTCGTGTTGTGGAGCTGGCTGGAGCAGGGCTGGTGTATGTGGGTGTGGACAGGCATCGTCCTCATCGGCTGGCCTTGGATGTTCGCCTTGTTGCGCAAGGACCACAACCGCACCCATAGGCGTACGCACGAGTCCCGGGTTGCCCTGGATGTATGGATTTTCGTCGGGGCGGCCTGTGCTATCGGTGGCTTTGTCTTCGGGCTGGCAGACCTGTTTGAGCGTTTTGCGATGCCTTTGATGAGTCTGCTGGTCGGAGTGGGGGCTTTTGTTACCGGTGAGGTGATTCGCTTCCGTCCCAAAATAATCGGCGGCATAGCCGGTTCCGCCCTGGCCATCGGCGCTTTCCTCCTGCAAGGCGAGTTGTGGACCTGGCAGATGTTGGCGCTGTCCCTGGTGGCGATTGTTTCGCTGGTTGTCCCCGGCTATATGTACAAGAAGTGTTTTTCGCATGGAGTTTAAGGACCTGGACCCCATCCTGCACAACGAACTCCGCCTCAAGATAATGGCGGTGTTGGACTCATTGGATGATGCGGACTTCGTGTACTTGAGAACCATCACGAAGTCTTCATCGGGGAATTTGTCCGTCCAACTCAGCAAACTCCAGGAGGTCGGCTACATTAAGGTTTCCAGCCATGGTGCCGGGCGAAGTTCGCACACTGTCTGCCGCATCACTGACACCGGTGCGGCGGCCTTTCGTGACTACCAGCAAGCCCTCCTCTCCTTCTTTGCCTCCCCGAACGCCCGCTGACGCGCCATCAGTTGGCATCTGTCTATTTCTCCTTCTGCCAACTGTGGGTGAGGGTGCCTTTCTCGTCGAACGTCTTGATGTCGATGGAGTGGGCGGAGATGACAACGTCCATCCGGTCTTCGTTGCTGTTGACGAGCAGGGGATAGGCGTGGCCGTCCTGGCCCGCTTCGCTGAGAATCCATTTGTGATGGTGACCGCAGAGCATCAGGTCTATCCCGGCTTTTTCGAGGATGGGCGTCCAGTGTTTCGTGATCCAGAGTTGGGAATACCAACTGTCCTTGAGGGCGAAGGTCGGCACGTGGATCAGGCAGACCTTGACGGGCGCGGACACGAAGGCGGGATCTTTTACCGCTTCCTGCAGCCATTTTGTCTCTTCGGCACGATAACTGTCATAATCCGCCGTCCCGGCATATTCATGGGATGAATCCGGTTTGTCTTCTCCCGCATCCAGCACGATGAAGGCGGCGGGACCATGACGGAAACTGTAGTAGAAGGTCCCGGTGGAGGTAGGGAAGAGCGAGCCGAACTTGTAGAAGTCGATGCCCCGGCCCTCGTGATTGCCGCGGGCGAAGACAAGGGGAAGTTTTTCGGCTTTCTCGGCGATGGGCATGATGCTGTGCTTGGCCGCCGTATCGATGTGGCGGGAGTAGGAGACGATATCGCCGCACAGGCAGAGGAAATCGCATTTTTTCGGATCGACGGGCTTCGCCAGGGCGGTGTAGCGGGCATCGTTGAAATGGATGTCGTTGAACATCGAGAAGCGGCAGGTATCCGCGGAGGCGTCAAAGGTACGGACGACGCATTCCCGCTTGCCCGGGGAAAGTTTGCGGAAAGGACCGAACGACATTTTGTAGGGACTGCCGTCTTTGAGTACCTGTCCCACGATGCGATAGCGCCAGGCTGTGCCCGGAGCGAGCGAATCGATGCGCACCTTGTGGTAGCGCCCGGTCACGCGGCGGCCGCAATAGGTCTCGTAGTAGCGGGGACGGGCTTTCGCTTCGAAGGCCGTGCCGTCATCCGGCGCGATGGTCACAAAATCCAGCGAGGGCTTTTCCGTTACCCACACGACGGTAAATCCATGTTCGTCCACGTCGTGGACCCAGGGGCCGTACAGAAGGTTGCCGGCGGAAGCCGTGCAGAGGGTTCCCAGCAGAAAGGCCAGGATAAAAAGCATCTTTTTCATACTGGTATTCGTTTTTTATTTCACTCCGGTATGTCCGAATCCGCCCGCGCCCCGCTCGGTCTCGTCCAGCGAATCCACCACTTCCCATTCGGCGGTTTCGTGACGGGCGATGACCATTTGGGCGATGCGTTCGCCGGGATTGACGACGAAATCTTCCTTGGACAGATTGACGAGGATGACGCAGATTTCCCCGCGGTAGTCCGCATCGATGGTGCCGGGGGAGTTGAGCACCGTGATTCCCTTCTTGGCCGCCAGTCCGCTGCGGGGACGCACCTGCGCCTCATAGCCTTTCGGCAGGGCGATGAAAAGGCCCGTGGGCACGATGGCGCGCTCCAGGCTGCCGAGGGTGATGCTTTCGGAAAGGTTGGCTTTGAGATCCACGCCCGCGGACTGCTCCGTGGCATATTCGGGGCAGGGCCAGGCACTGCGGTTGATAATCTTGATTTTCATGGGGTTACAGGTTCGGTTTCCAAATTTTGAAACTGCCGCAGAGGTGGAGCATCGAAAGGTAGTGGACCAGGCCGTCGTAGTAGCGTTTCTGCCCGGTCATCAAACTGGCATCCCAGGCCTTCTGAAGATTGGTCCGGACTTTGTCTTCGTAGCCGGCCGCTCCCAGCAGGGCGTAGCAGGCCACGGCGTTCGCGCCGATTTCTCCCAGACTGTAACTGCCGGAGGGATTCGCTCCGTCCCAGTTGAAAACGGCGTGTGCGTAGCGGTCATTTTCGAAAAAGTCGATGATGCGTTTGGCCATTTCTCTCTGGCGGACGGGGTCGGCGGCGAAGAGGTAGTAATCCATGCCGAAATTCATGGCGCAACGGATGGCGTCGTGCATATATCTGTCCGCATTGGGGTTGTAAGTGGTCGTGTGCGGCGTTCCGTCGAAATTGCTGTACTCGGAGAACAGGCCGGAGGTCGCGTGTGAACTGACATAGAGGTGGTTGCGCGTCGGCGCCGTTGCGGCGGCCCATTTGTCCTGGTTCGTCGTGGACCAGCGGGAGAACAGGTCGACGAACGCTGGGAGGTCGTAGGAAGGATTCGAGAAGTTCCGTTCGTTCCCTTTCGGGCAGAGGGTGATGACATTTTCCGTCTCATTGAACAGCGTGTAGGTGCCCTCCCACATTTTTTTCAGGATGTATTGCGCATCGATTCCATATTGCTCTTCTTCCCAGCGGTTGGCGGCAAAAAACAGGGAGGTGATGAAATACATTTCAGCACCCGGGCAGCAATTCTCGTCTCCGCCGGCACCGGAGGTGTTGCGTTGCCAGGCAAAATATCCGTCCCACTCGCCGCTCTTATGCCACATGTGGTTCTTCGTCCAGTTCCACAACTTGTCGAATTCCGTTTTGTGATCGGTCTGAACGGCAATCATCATTCCGTATGCCATTCCTTCGGATGAAACGTAGCCGTTATCAATGTCAAGGATATAGCCCTCGTTTCCGTTGTCGTAAAAGACTTTTGAGTTGTTGTCTCCCTTGAAATAGTGGGTCCACAACTGGTCCAGTTTCTCCTGAATTTCCGCATCGGTTTTCCCGAGGACGGTCTTGAAGGGGCTGGTGTAATTGTCCGTGTAATAGGCCCCGGACGGGGTGTCAGGGACGACGGGGGTGTCCGGAGTCCCGGCTTGCTTGTCTTTTCCGCAGCCGGACAGGACCATCGTGGCAGCCGCAGCCAAAAGGAATAAGTGGGTTTTCATATCAGAAACGCTTCAATGCACAAAGATAAGGAAAAATTTACGGGCGGACGTTGGTAAATGCGGGGAACTGGCGGACGCTTTCCACTTGGGAGAGGGGAACGGAGAGGCAAATGCGGCAGCGGGTGTCGACCTGCAGGTCTTCAACGCGGACCTCGCCGCCTTTGGTAAGGCGCATCACTTCGCCGAGGGTCTCGTAGGGGAATTCGGCTTCCAGGCGCTCGCAGGCGGTTTTCGTGCAGATTTCCGCGTTGGAAAGGGCGTCGGCGGCCGCGCTGCGGTAGGCGTTGATAAGGCCGGGAACGCCCAGTTTGATGCCTCCGAAATAGCGGACCACCACCAGGAGGATGTCGCTCAGCTCCGCCGCGTCAATCTGTCCGAGAATCGGGCGCCCGGCAGTGCCGGAGGGCTCCCCGTCGTCGCTCAGCCTCCATTTTCCGATGACCGCCCCCTGCTGGGAATCCCTTCCGCCGTCGAGTCCGAGCCGATAGGCGAAGCAGACGTGGCGTGCGTCGTGGTATTCCTTGCGCGTGCGTTCCAAAATCGCCTTGATTTCTTCCTCCGAAGAAACGGGAGTGGCAAACGCGATAAAACGGCTGCCCTTGTCCTTGAATAGCCCCTGCGCGGGTGCGGCGATGCTTCGGTATTGGTCGGATGCGCTCACAATCTTGCCACTTTTTACGCGAAAATACTCAATTTTTGCTTAACTTTGCAAGATTATGGGAATTTTTGACAAAGGGGTACAGAAAACCAAGGCCGGACTCTTCGAGCGACTCTCGCGTGCCATCGCCGGCAAAAGTAGCGTCAGCGACGACATTCTCGACAATATCGAGGATGCCCTGATTGCGACGGATATGGGCGTGGACACGACCCTGAAGATCATTGACAACCTTGAAGACAGGGTAGCCCGCGACAAATATATGTCGATGGACGAATTGGTCGCCATGCTCCGCGAAGAAATCGCGGCCCTGTTGGAGATTGAACTGGGCGAGGGCGCTGCGCCGGCGGCTTCCGACCAGCCCTTTTCTTCCCAGTTCGACCTGCGCAAAAAGCCCTATGTCATCCTCGTCGTGGGCGTGAACGGCGTGGGCAAGACCACGACCATCGGCAAGATTGCCTCCCGTCTGCACGCAGAAGGGAAAAAGGTCGTCATCGGTGCTGCGGACACCTTCCGGGCCGCCGCCGTGGACCAGTTGGTCATCTGGGCGGAGCGCGCCGGGGTGGACATCGTCAAGCAGCAGATGGGCTCCGATCCCGCTTCTGTGGCCTACGATACCGTCAGTTCGGCCGTCGCCAAGGGCGCGGACGTGGTGCTGATCGACACCGCCGGCCGTCTGCACAACCGCATCGACCTGATGAACGAACTGACCAAAATCAAGAACGTCATCAAAAAAGTCATTCCCGAAGGGGCTTCCGAGGTGATGCTGGTGCTCGACGGTTCGACCGGACAGAACGCGTTCCAGCAGGCCGGGGAGTTTTCCAAGGCCACCGATATCAGTTCCCTGACGGTCACCAAACTCGACGGCAGCGCCAAGGGCGGGGTGGTCATCGGCATCGTGGATAAGTTCCGCATTCCCATCAAGTTCATCGGGGTGGGCGAAAGCGTGGACGATCTGAAGGTGTTCGACAAGAAAGAATATGTGGAAAACCTGTTTTCCGAAGAAGATATAAAGTAGCAACGATATGAAAATCTCGTACAACTGGCTCATGGACTACCTGCAGTGCGACCTCACGCCGCAGCAGGTGGCCGACGCCCTGACCTCCATCGGTCTGGAAGTGGATTCTCTCGAAGAGGTGGAGCAGATTCCCGGTGGCCTGCAAGGCGTCATCGTGGCGCAGGTGATGGAATGTACCGAACATCCCGATTCCGACCACCTGCATGTAACGAAACTCAACACCGGCGAGGGGGAACTCCTGCAGGTCGTCTGCGGCGCACCCAATGTGGCCGCCGGCCAGAAGGTCCTGCTTGCGACCGTCGGTACCGTCCTGGGCGAGGATTTCAAAATCAAGAAATCGAAAATCCGCGGCGTGGAGTCGCTCGGCATGATTTGCGCCGAGGATGAGCTCGGTATCGGCGAGGACCACAGCGGTATTATGGTGCTGCGTCCGGATGCCGTTCCCGGTACCCCCGCCAAGGAATATCTGAACTTGAAGACGGATGCCGTCATTGAAATCGGCCTGACTGCCAACCGGGTGGACGGCGCCTCCCACATCGGCGTGGCCCGCGACCTGTACGCCTGGTTGAAATACAACGGCAAGCCCTCTGCGCTGAAAATGCCTTCCGTGGAGGCGTTCCGCGAAAACGAAGTGGCCGGCGAGGTGGTTCCCGTCCGTGTGGACTGGCCCGAGGCGGCCCCCAAATATACGGCGACCACGCTGCTCGGCGTGAACGTCGTTCCCTCCCCGCAGTGGATGCAGGAGCGTTTGCTGAGCATCGGCCTGCGGCCCATCAACAACATCGTGGACGTCACGAATTTTGTGCTGATGGAAATCGGCCAGCCCCTCCATGCCTTCGATAAAGCGAAGATTGAAGGCGGGCGCATCGTCGTGCGTGCGGCTGCCGAAGGCGAGCCTTTCGTGACGCTGGACGGGGTACAGCGTACCCTCAGCGCGGCCGATCTGATGATTGCCGACGAGAAAAAGCCCATGTGCCTGGCCGGAATCTTCGGCGGCGAGCACTCCGGCGTGAGCGGGAGCACGGTCGATGTGGTCATAGAAAGCGCCTATTTCAAGCCCGCCGTCATCCGCAAGTCCTCCAAGCGTCACGGCCTGAAGACCGACGCGGCGTTCCGCTACGAGCGCGGCTGCGATCCCCTCATTCTTGAATGGGCTGCCAAACGGGCCGTCACCCTCCTGCAGGAAGTGGCGGGCGGCAAGGTCTGCGGCGCGATGCAGAAGGTCTATAGCGCGGACATTGCCCGCAAGCGTATCGAACTGGATTACAAGCGTATCCAGCGCTTTATCGGCAAGGAAATCGGGGTGGAAACGATTGAGACCATCCTCGACTGCCTCTGCTACAATTTCGTAGAGCGTCGCAAAGACGCCGGCGGAACGGTTTGCGGCGCCCTCGTCGAGGCCCCTTCCTATATGATTGACGTGGAACGCGAGTGCGACGTCGTGGAGGAAATCCTTCGCATTTATGGCTACAACAACATCGAACTGCCCGCCCGGATGCAGATTTCGGTGAATCCGACCGTCCGCCCCGAACCCGAGGCCGTGCGGAATCAGATTTCGGATTTTCTCGCCGCCAACGGTTTCGTGGAGACGATGAACAACTCCCTGACGAGGGCCGCCTACTACACGAATCTGAAGACCTTCCCCGAGCGCGCGTGCGTCAGAATTCTCAATCCGCTTTCTTCCGATCTGAACGTGATGCGGCAGAGCCTCATTCCCGGCGGCCTGGAAGTGATCGCCCGCAACCTCAACCATCAGATTTCTTCGATGCGGCTGTTTGAATACGGCTCCGTCTATGCCTTGAAAGAGGGAGCGGACGGACAGACGCTCGCCAGTTATGAAGAGCATACCTGCTACAGCCTGCTGATGACGGGTTCCCGTGAAAAAATGTGGCGTTTGGATGCCCAGAAGGGGAGTTTCTTCCAGCTCAAGGGCTATCTGGAACTGCTGCTCAAACGCCTCGGCGCGGATGTCAACTCCCTGGAGACCGAAGCGGCTCCCGATGATATTTTTGCCGAAGGAATTTGCTATAAGCTTCCGGGCAGCGGAATGTCCCTGGCCGTGATGGGCGAAGTCAACCGCGCGCTGCTCCGCTCGTTCGATATCAAACAGCCCGTTTTTGCGGCGGAAATCTCCTGGCCGGCTCTCTTCGAACTGGTCAAGCGAATCCGGATCGCCTATAAGGAACTGCCCCGCTATCCCGAGGTCAAGAGGGACCTGGCCCTGCTCGTGGATGATGGCGTGAGTTACTCAGACCTGCGTCGCAGCGCCGTCCGTGCCGGAAAGAAGACGCTCCGCAGCGTGACCCTCTTCGATGTGTACAAGGGGGACAAGATTCCTGCCGGAAAGAAGCAGTATGCGATGAGTTTCACCCTGCAGGACAACGAGAAAACGCTCACGGACCAGGATGTGGAGCACGTGATGGGCAAGATTCTCGCCACCCTGACCAACGAGTGGGGGGCCGTCCTCCGCTAGGACGCTGTATGAAGCGCTGCTGGGCATATCTGCTGCCGGCCTTGCTCCTGCTGGCCTGTTCCTCCCGGGTGAAAATCATTCCCCGGGGCGAAATGGCCGAAATCTATGCGGATATCTTCCTCGTGGACCAGTGGGCGTCAGACCGGGGTCTTCCCCGGCGCCAGATGGATACGCTCTCTCTCTATGGGGCGGTTTTGGAACGCTATGGCTACACCGTGGCGGATTTCAACGCCAGCGAAGAGAAATACCTCAGGGATCCCGAACGCTTTTCCCGTATCATCAAAAAGTCGATGGCCATGCTGGATCAGCGGGAAGTGGTCTTGAAACAACGGATGAAGGAACAGCTGAGCGAGAAGGACCGTCAGAAAGCCCGGTTGGTCTATGCCCCGTACGAGCGTTTCCGAATGGGGTCTCTGGACTCGTTGGGCGTATTCCGTCTTCCCGGTGACATCCGCGTGTATGTCGATACGACCGTATATTCCTCCTGGAATCTCCTGCAAGATGAATAAGTTCGCCCCTCTTCCTGCCTCGGAGGAAAACCTGAAACTGTGCTTTTCGCTGATGGACCTGACCACGCTTCGCAGTCAGGATACGCCCTCTTCCGTGGAGGCGTTCGTGGAAAATGTCAATGCGCTTCCCGCCCGGTTTCCCGATTTTCCGCTGCCGGCGAGCATCTGTGTCTATCCCAATTTTGCGGGCCTTGTTCGAAAATTGCTGAAAGTGAGTGGGGTAAAAGTGACGGCGGTCGCGGGGTGCTTCCCTTCCTCCCAGAGTTTTCTTCCGGTAAAAACCATGGAAAGCCGCCTGGCCGTCGAGGCCGGAGCCGATGAAATCGATATCGTCCTGCCGCTCCATGCGTATTTGGATGGGGATAAGGCCGGCGTGACGGCGGAAATCCGCGCGCAGCGGGAGGCGGTTGGACCGAAAACCGTCCTGAAAGTGATTCTCGAGACCGGTGCGATGGGGGAGGATGCCGAGTTGATGGCGGGGGCTGCACGAATCGCCTTGCAAAGCGGGGCGGATTTTCTCAAGACTTCTACCGGAAAAATCCCGGTAGGCGCCACGCCTTTTGCAGCCGAAGTGCTTTGTCGCTGTATCCGGGAACACTACCAGCGTACGGGGAAAAAGGTGGGCTTCAAGGCTGCCGGAGGCATTTCCAGCGCGGAAGACGCCCTTCTGTACCTGGGCATCGTAAATGAAATTCTCGGGCCGCAGTGGCTGACGCCCCGCCTCCTTCGCCTGGGGGTGAGCCGACTGGGAGACAGCCTGCTTTCCGCCGTGAAAGGAAGCGAGGTCCGCTATTTTGGTTAATTCAAGAATTTTCCGTAATTTTGCGGCCGTTTTTGAAAGATAATGTTATTGAAAACAATATGAAAAAGGTACACATTTTTAACGCCGGTCCCTGCGTGCTCCCCGAGCCGGCCATCGAGGCCGCCATCGAGGCCCTCAAGGATTTTAACGGCACCGGAATGTCCGTCATCGAGATTTCCCACCGCGACAAGGCCTGGGAAGCCGTCATGAACGAGTGCCGCGGTCTCTGGCGTGAACTGTTGAACATCCCCGAAGATTACGAGGTCCTCTTCCTCGCCGGCGGCGCCTCCATGGGCTTCCTCAACGTGGTGATGAACTTCCTTGAAAAGAAAGCCGCCTACCTGGAGACGGGTGTGTGGGCCAAGAAGGCCTATAAAGAGGCCCAGGGCCTGGGTGAGGCTGTCTGCGTGGCTTCTTCCGCCGACAAGAACTTCAGCTATATTCCCAAGGGTTTCACCATCCCTACCGATGTGGATTATTTCCATATCACCACCAACAATACCATCTACGGTACGGAAATCCGTTACGATATGGACAGCCCTGTTCCGATGATTGCCGATATGTCTTCCGATATCATGAGCCGCCCCGTCGACGTGACCAAATACGCGATGATTTACGGCGGTGCCCAGAAGAACGTCGGCCCTGCCGGCGTGACCTTCTACATCGTGAAGAAGGACCTGCTCGGCAAGGTGAGCCGTTACATCCCCACGATGCTTGACCTTCGCACCCACATCAAGGGCGAGTCCATGTTCAACACCCCTCCCGTGTTCTCCATTTTCGTGATGAACGAGACCCTCAAGTGGATCAAGGCGCAGGGCGGCCTGAAGGAAATGCAGAAGAAGAACGAGGCCAAGGCCAAACTCCTCTACGACGAGATCGACCGCAACAGCATGTTCATCGGTACCGCCGCCAAGGAGGACCGTTCGATCATGAATGTCTGCTTCGTGATGGCTCCGGGCAAGGAAGACCTCCAGGACGAGTTCCTCGCCTTCGCCAAAGAGCGCAAGATGGTCGGTATCAAGGGTCATCGCAGCGTCGGCGGTTTCCGCGCTTCGCTGTACAACGCCTGCCCGCTCGAGAGCGTTCAGGCGCTGGTGGCCTGCATGCAGGAATTTGAAAAGTTACACAAATGAAAGTACTCGTAGCAACCCAGAAACCCTTCGCCGCGGCCGCCGTGGCGGGTATCAAAGAAATCGTGGAAAAGGCGGGACATACCCTTGCCCTGCTGGAGAAGTACACGGATCAGAGCGAACTCGTTGCCGCTGTCGCGGATGCCGACGCCCTGATTGTCCGTTCCGACAAAGTGACCGCCGAGGTGGTCGCTGCGGCGAAAAACCTCAAAATCGTCGTCCGTGCCGGTGCCGGTTATGACAACCTCGACCTCGAGGCCTGCTCCAAGGCCAAAGTGGTGGCGATGAACACCCCCGGTCAGAACGCCAACGCCGTGGCGGAGCTCGCCATCGCGATGATGATTTATATGTCCCGCAACCAGTTCACCCCGGGTACGGGTTGCGAAATCCAGGGCAAGAAAGTGGGTATCCAGGCCTATGGCAACGTGGGTCGTCTGGTGGCCATGAAAGCCAAAGCCCTCGGAATGGACGTGATGGCTTTCGACCCCTTCGTGCCTGCCGAGAAGATGGAGGCCGACGGTGTCGTCCCAGCCGCCTCTCTGGAAGAGATGTACAAGGCCTGCAACTTCGTTTCCCTGCACATCCCCGCCATTCCTGCGACCATCGGCAGCATCGGTGAGAACCTCCTCAAACTGATGCCCAAGGGCGGTTGCCTTGTGAATACGGCGCGCAAGGAAGTGATCAACGAGCCCGAACTCGTCAAGATTCTCTCCGAGCGGGAAAATCTCAAGTATATCACCGACGTGGCTGCCACCAATCAGGCGGAACTCGACGAGAAGTTTGGCAAACGCGTTTTCGCTACGCCCAAGAAGATGGGTGCCGAGACCGCCGAGGCCAACGTCAACGCCGGTCTTGCCGCCGCCAATCAGATCTGCGGCTTCTTCGAGAGCGGTTGCACCAAGTTCCAGCTCAACAAATTCTAATCGTTTATCAATCATAGAAAATCGCCTCTGCAACTCTGCGGGGGCGATTTTTTGTCTAAAAGCACTGCGTGCCCGCCAGGCGCGGGGAGAAGTTTTTTCGCCAGGACGCTTCGCGGTCCTTCGGACAAACAGGCTCAAAACTCTTCTCCCCTCGTCTGGCTTAAACGTGAGAGCTCATAGGAATCAATCGTGGTATCTCAACGAGTAGATGTAGACGCACTGCAGCTCTTCATCCACGTCATAAACCAATCTGTCCTTTTGATTGATGCGGCGTGACCATTTTCCGCTAAGTCCCCATTTGAGGGTTTCGGGCTTTCCGATGCCGGAATAGGGATGCTCAGAGATGTCTGTCAGCAAATCTTCAATGCGTCGGATGGTTTTTGGATTATTTCCTTCCCACCATTCCCAGTCTTTCTCTGCCGGGGGAAGAAGACGAATCTCAAAGCTCATGGGGCGTCCAGGTTTTGAACCGTCCCTCTGCTTTTGCCTTTTCGCCTTCAGCAAGGTCGTTCAGGACCTTGGGGCTCTTCATCAGGTACGCACTTTCCTGCATCGCTTCAAATTCCTCCATGGAAATGACGACGACGGCTTTCCCGTTTTCACGGTTGATGACGACGCTGTCGACGTCCTCCGTGACACGATCCAGATAAGACTTGAGGTTTCCCCTGAAATGGGAGTAGGTCGTAGTAATCATACGTTCATTTTTTGCAAATATAGGTACAAAATCTTGTACTTGCAAACCATGAGCCGCTGAACTTGTTGAAGTCATAAGATTAATGGCATCTAAAAGCAGACTTCTTACAACCGCTCTTGGATGACGTGCGTCTCATCCCAGGGCTTGACGGTGATGGTGAAACCGGTTTCGAGGAGGCTGGCATCGGCGTTGGGAGCGTCGAGGCCGGGCCGGGAGATGGTGTATTTCTGAATGATGTAGCAGTGGTTGGCGAGCAGGTTACCGATGGGGATAGGGTAGTAGGCGGTCTCGAGAGCGGTGGAGTTGTCGGGATTTTTGAGGGAACCTTCCAGTACGAGGCGGGTGAAGCGGGGAGACCAACTCCCGGACAGGTTGTCCTCGGCCGTGGGGTTGGGCAGGGCGAAGAACACACGGGAGAGGCGCAGACTATCCGTGGCGGCGAAATCCCAGGCTCCGGCGGAAGGGGGCGTGTCCAGCGTCAGGGACGGGCATTCCCCGCCATAGGAAATCTTGTTGGCCCAGCTTTGAATGCTGCCGTCCAGAAGGACGCCGCTGACGGCATTGGTCAGGTAGATCCGGGAGAGTTGGAGGGAGCCCCCGGCCCAGGATGCCCCCAGACGGGTGATGACATCGTTGAGCACGATTTTGCAGACCATGCGCGAGACTACGATGTCGAGGCTGCCGTGGTTTGTAATCGTTGCGTAGACGCAGCCTTGCATCGGCAGGGCATCGGCGGTAGCCGTGTTGAGGGAAAAGGCGAAGGCGTTGAGTTCGTCCAGCGTCTTGATATTCTGCAGCGATGCGATGTTGGCAAAGGCCCAGAAGGTTTTCTGCCCGACGGTGCAGTCCAGCGTAAGGCTGCTGCCGGTCGAAGATGCGTAGTTTTCCAGCAGGCCGTCGGAGCGGAAGACCAGCACCTGCAGGGAGGCGATGCGCGTTTCGTTGACCGATGCGGCGGCCACTTTTGAAAGCGGGGCGGCAGTCGCTTTGGATAAAGGTGTTCCCGCGTATACGCGTATATGACATAGGTTCGCTACGGAGGCAGACGGGTTGTTGGCAGCGACTTCGGCTTCAGAGGGGGCGAGGGGCATTCTCTGGCAGCCGCAAAGGCCCAGGAAGCAGGCGGCCAGGAGGGAGAGAGTTGTTGTTTTCATACCTTTAAACATTAATTACCGCTGCAAAGGACGGCAAAGCGAGCCGTTTACGGTGCATCGTAAACGGATAATTTTTTTATGGGCCCTACAGATGCCCCGGAGGCCGTTTTTTGTTCGCAGAAAAATCGTTTTGTGACACAAAAGCCCGGACTTGTCCGCAAAAATCGCCCCTGGAAGTGCGTAGAAGGCCGAAAATATTTTTATCCGTTTACGATGCACCGTAAACGGATAGCTCCCCTTACTTTTGCGGCAACAAAACAACACGGATATGAAAAAACATTTGCTCCTGTGTCTTGCCGCTTCTTTGACCTTGCTCGCCTGCGAGAAAAGCGGAGGGGAGGATCCCCAGCCCGCCGAAAAACCCCTGTCTCACGGAATGATCGTGCTGGGAGAAAAACTCAACAACCCCTATACGGTACAGAACGTGCGGGAGGCCTACAGCAACCTGTATCCGACGCGCGCGACGTCCGACATTCAGCCGACCAATCTCTATGTCCGTTTCCTGCCGGAAAGCGACGAGGATTTCGATATCCTGAAGGCATCCGGCGTCCGTATGCTCGACCATCCGATGGACTATCGCATCCTGGAAGATGGGGACTATTACCACGATCCGACCCTTCCGGAAGAGAACATTACCTGGCACTACGCCGTCGTGGACAAGGAATTCCATTTTCCGGACGGCATCTATTATGAGGTACTCGACGAGTGTTTCCTGTCTGAAAACCAGGCGACGGCCACCCGGGCGGCGCTGAATGTGGACTGGGAGGCCCTCGAGGAGGAGTCCTATCGCCTGACCGGCAATGCGGACCTGTACTGTCCGGGCGGGACCAAAGGGGGTACGCAGCCCTCCGGCCGCATTACCATCAGCGATCCGGATTATCTGGGCGGAAAACCCATCGGGCTCTCGGGCGTCCAGATCATGACCAATGTCTTCGTGAAATTTTCCACGACCTATACCGACCGCGACGGCTATTATACCATTCCCAAAAGCTACAGCGGCAATCCCTACTATCGGGTGGTGTTCCAGAACAGCAAGGGGTTTGCCATCGGTTTCAACTGGATTCTCGTACCCGCGTCCGTCTCTACCCTGGGAAAGAACGGCCCGGAGGGAATCAGCTGCAACATTACGCCCGAGTCGGATTATGAACTCTTTACCCGGGGAATCACCAACAACGCCGCTTACGACTACTTCGAGCGTTGTGCCGGGGATCTGGGCATTGCCGCCCCGCCCTCCAACCTGCGTTTTTGGATGTTCAAGGGCCTGAGTGCCAGTTCGGCCGTGATGATGCAGCAGGGGACAGTGTACACGGCCGGCTTTATCGGACAGATTATCGGCTCGTGGGCTTTCCTGGCCCAACTCTTTTCCCCGGACATTACCATCGGGACCAAAGATTATGGCAACGCCTTCCGCATCTACGCTTCCGTCGTGCACGAGATGGCCCACGCCAGCCACTATGTCGCGGTCGGGAACGGCTACTGGAATCCGTACATCGATTACATCCTGCGGAGTTTTATCTACAGCGGCTTCAAGGATGCGTACGGGAGTGCGGAGGATGACAATGCCGGCTATTGCGAGGTCGGGGAGATGTGGGCCTACGCCATGGAGACCAAACTGCTCGAGGACCGCTACCATCGCCATCTGCCTACTTCCGGGACGGGCTATTGGTTCTATCCGCAGATCCTGACAGCCCTGATGGAGCGGGGAATTACCTGCGGGGAAATCTTTTCTGCCCTGACCCCTGAAGTCACGACCCGTGCCAAACTCAAGGATAGCCTGATTGAGAAACTTCCTTCCAGCCAGAAACTGATTGAGCAGGCCTTCGAACGCTATCGTTAACCCTCTGCTTGCGTCCTTTATGATGAATACGCTTTCTTCGCCCCATCCGCGCAAACCTCTCCCGCGCCTGTTGTGCCAGCCCGGCTCTCGCCCGTGCCTGTGCCTGTGCCTGCTGCGCCTGCTTCTGCTGGTCTTGCCGCTCACCCTGCTTCCCGTAAAGATGTCCGCCCAGAAATTGTCGCTTTCTACCAACCTGGTCGATTATGCCAACTTCGGCACGCTCAACCTTGATATCTCCTATGCCGTTGCCCGCAATTGGAGCCTCACGGCGGGTGCCAAGTATAATCCCTTTTCTTTCCGGGACGGACAAATAATCAACAAACAACGAACGTTTTCGCTTGGCGCTCGTTGGTGGCCCTGGCATATCTATTCGGGCTTCTGGGTGAGCGGGAAGGCGCAGTATATGGAATTTGGCAGCGGGGGGATCTTTTCTCCGCAGACCCGTGAGGGGGATGCCTACGGGATGGGGCTGGGAGGCGGTTATTCCCATATGCTGGGGCGGCATATCAACCTTGAGGCGGGCTTGGGTTTCTGGGGCGGTTTCCGAAAAGTCGCCGTGTACGACTGCCCGGTCTGCGGGACGACGCGGGAACAATCCCGCAAAGCGTTCATTATGCCCAATGATATCATCCTTTCCGTTGCGTATGTCTTTTAATATTCCCACTTATCGGCCGCTGCTGCCCAACCAACTGTCGCTACTGTCCGTCCGACTGTCGCCGCTTCTTCTGCTGCTGTCCATTCTGTTATCCTCCGCCTGCTCCATCAAGGAGAACCGCTCCGCCTGTCCCTGCCACCTGATTCTGGATGTGTCCGGCCTGTCCGGGGAGCGTTTCGACACCCTGGAGGTCCTGTTGCAGAACGGCGCCGCGCCTGCGCTGCGTTCGCGCTGGAGCCTGCTGGAAAACGGCGACGGCCTGATCCGGATGGACGTGTCCAAACAATGGTGGGACCTGAATGTCTGCGCGATGGAAAACGGGTCGCTCTGGCTGTCCGACAGTCAAAGTCCCCGGATGCTGATTCCGCCCGGGCAGCAGTGTCCGCCTTTGTATCTGTATGCGAGGGAGTTGGACGCGACGGGGGAAGAACTCGTGGAGAGAGTCGTGCTGCACAAGAGTTTCTGCACCCTGCATATTCGGATGCTGGAGGCGGATCCCTCGCAACCCTATCCTTTTTCGCTGCGTATCAGCGGGGACGTGGACGGCTATGACTCCGCCGGAAAGCCCCGGGAAGGGCGCTTCGACGCGGCGGCCTATCCTACGCAGGCGGGGGAGTGCTCCGTCCGGGTTCCCCGTCAGAAGGACGATAGCCTGGAACTCCTGTTGCGGGAGGGTGAGGAGACCATCGCCACTTTCGCCTTGGGCCGTTATATCGTTTCCGGCGGGTATGACTGGAACGCGCCCGACCTGGAGGACGTACAGGTAAGTATCGACTGTGCCGCCCTCTCGCTGCATCTTCAGGTGAAAAATTGGACGGAAACTTATCACTTCGATGTTGAAATATAAAATATTTTGTTTACCTTTGCAGTCCCCAAAGAAAAAAGGCGCGAGTGGCGAAATTGGTAGACGCGCTACTCTCAGGAGGTAGTGCCAGCAATGGCGTGTCAGTTCGAGTCTGATCTCGCGCACGAAAAAAGGACTGAAAAGTCGCATTCAAGGATGGTCAAAAGGCTTTTTGGTCATCCTTTTTTAATGAGTTGTAACGGCTCTCAACAGGAATTCTAAGATGCAGGACATCAGAAACATTGCGATTATCGCCCATGTGGACCACGGCAAGACGACGCTGGTGGACCGGATGATTTATCAGGCGAAACTGGTCCGCGACCAGGAGAAACTGGGCGAGTTGATTCTCGACAACAACGACCTGGAACGCGAACGCGGCATCACCATTCTGGCGAAGAACGTGTCCGTCAACTACAAGGGCGTGAAAATCAATATTATCGACACTCCGGGCCACAGTGATTTCGGCGGTGAGGTGGAGCGTGTGCTCAATATGGCGGACGGCGTGCTGCTGCTGGTGGACGCCTTCGAGGGCTGTATGCCCCAGACGCGTTTCGTCCTCCAGAAGGCCATTGAGATGGGCAAGAAACCCATTGTCGTCATCAACAAGGTGGACAAGCTCAACTGCCGTCCCGAGGAAGTGCAGGAAGAGGTGTTCGATTTGATGTTTACCCTCGGCGCCACCGACGACCAGCTCGACTTCAAGACGGTGTACGGCAGCGCCAAGCAGGGCTGGATGTCCCTGGACTGGAAGAAGCCGACCGAGGACATCAATGTCCTGCTGGATACCATTCTCGAAGAAATTCCTGCCCCGAAAATCGTGGAAGGAACGCCGCAGATGCTGGTTTCCTCCCTGGAATATTCTCCCTATGTGGGCCGGATCGCCGTGGGCCGTATCACCCGCGGTGAACTCAAGGCGGGCATGCCGGTCACCCTCTGCAAGCGCTATGATATTCAGCAGAAGCAGCGTATCAAGGAACTGATGGTCTTCACCGGCCTGGGCAAGGCCAAGGTGGAAAGCGTGCAGTGCGGCGACATCTGCGCCCTGGTGGGCATCGAGGGTTTTGAAATCGGCGACACGATTGCCGATGCGGAAAATCCCGAGGCCCTGCCGCCCATCAGCGTGGACGAACCCACGATGAGCATGCTCTTCTGCATCAACAATTCGCCGTTCTTCGGCCGCGACGGAAAATTTGTCACTTCGCGCCATCTCAAGGAGCGTCTGGACAAGGAACTGGAGAAAAACCTCGCCCTGCGCGTGAAACCGGGGGCCAACGCCGACTCGTTCATCGTGTACGGCCGTGGCGTGCTGCACCTTTCCGTGCTGATTGAGACGATGCGCCGGGAGGGCTTCGAACTGCAGGTGGGCCAGCCCAAGGTGCTGGACAAGACCATCGGCGGTCAGCGCTGCGAGCCGATTGAGAACCTGACCATCGACGTGCCCGAGGAGTATGTGGGCAAGGCCATCGAGATGACCACCCGCCGCAAGGGGGCTCTGATTCATATGGACAGCCGCGGCGACCGCACCCACCTGGAATTCGACATTCCTTCCCGCGGCATCATCGGCCTGCGTTCCAACCTGCTCACCGCCACGGCGGGCGAAGCGGTGGTGGCCCATCGGCTGAAGGGCTATGAACCCTACAAGGGCGATATCGAGGGGCGTACCAACGGTTCACTGGTGTCGCTCGAGACGGGCGTTTCCGTGGCTTATTCGATGGACAAACTCCAGGACCGCGGCCGCTTCTTCATCGACCCCGGCGTGGAAATCTACACCGGACAGGTCGTCGGCGAGCATACGCGTGAACGCGACCTGAACATCAATATCTGCAAGACCAAGAAACTGACCAACGTCCGGGCCGCCGGCAGCGACGAGAAGGTGATGCTGCCCCCGCCCATCCAGTTCTCGCTGGAAGAGGCGCTGGAGTATATCCAGGAGGATGAACTCGTGGAAGTGACGCCGAAGGCGATGCGCATCCGCAAGATTATCCTCGATCCCCTGGAGCGCAAACGCAAGGGAGGCGTGGCCGACGATGAGTAGCCTGCTCATTCCCCTGACCGGCCTGAAAGGGACTTCCCAGGAAACGGAATTTTCCGTCTCCGGGGCGTTTTTCCGTGAATTCGGAGAGGGCCCGGTGCTGGATGCGGACGTGAAGGTGAAAGCCGTGCTTTCCCGCGAGGGGGCGGATTTCGCGCTGGACCTGCATTATGAAGGGGTTCTGACGCTCTCCTGCGACCGTTGCCTGCAGGAAATGTCCTTCCCGGTGAGCCTGACGAGCCGCGTGCTGCTCTCCCGGGACGGTCGGGAAGAAGAGTCCGAAGACGGCCGCGAGGTGATTCCCCTCGAGGCGGTCGCCAAGGAGTTCGATGCCGCCCAATTGATCTACGACGACCTCAGTCTCTGCATTCCCATCCGCCACACCCATCCCGAGGGCGGTTGTGATCCGAAGGTCCTGACTTATCTGACGGATAATCCCGGTGACGAACAGGAACCGACGGACAGTCCCTTCTCCGCTTTGGGCAAACTTCTTTCGTAAGTGTTGAAATTCAAAATCTTTTTTGTACCTTTGCGCTCTCAAACGAAAAAATAAAATAAATAACATAAAAAATGGCACATCCGAAACGCAAACACTCCCAGCAGCGGAGAGACAAAAGAAGAACGCACTATAAGGCCTCCGTTCCTACCTTGGCAACCTGTCCCAACTGCGGCGCGACCGTTCAGTATCACAGAGTTTGCCCCGAGTGCGGCTACTATAGAGGCCGTCAGATCATTGAAAAGAAGGTCGCTGAGTAATCAGTGATTTTCTTTTTTATAGGGCCCCTTAGTTCAACGGATAGAACGGAAGTTTCCTAAACTTTAAATAGTGGTTCGATTCCACTAGGGGCTACTGAAAAGAGCCAGGCTGCAGAGCCTGGCCTTTTTGTGTTTATGATAGAAAGATCCTTTGGCCTCGCAGAGAGGGGGTTATTGCTAAAATGCTGCACTCGTAAAAGTAGACACGGAGGGGTAGAAAAAGATTGAATGTCGTATCTTTGCAATTGGCATTGGCTGTCGGCCCTGGAGGGAGGGGCGGAGCCCCGACCGCAGGGGCCGACAGCCGGCGCGGCGCAGAGACCCCCGCTCAATCCACTTCTACCACGAAGGAGAAACTTTTATGGCAAAACACTTGAACCCTCTTGAAAAAGAGTTCCTGATCCGCCGTTACCGTAGCAACCAGCGGATCTCCATCAAAGACTTCTGCGAGAGCAACGGTATAACCGACACCTCTCTGAAGAAGTGGATGAAACAGTATGACGAGGGCGGCCTGGAAGGCCTGGCCCGCGCTGATGCAGAAATCAAAGAAGTGCTTCCGGAAGGCGTAGACCGCACGGAAGAGTCCTACAAACGCGAGATCCTGAAGCTCCGCATCGAGAATGAAAGGCTAAAAAAAAGTTATGCCGTTCAGACGAACGCGGATGGGGAACGGGAGTATGTTCGTTTAAAGCCGAAGAGTTCGAAATAGTGGACCTGCTGTCCCGCGACAATCCCATCAAGGACATCTGTGCCCTGATGGGCGTGAGCCGGGCCGGGTACTACAAGTGGAAGAAGCGGGAGCCATCCCCGCGCGATACGAGGCGCGAAGAGGTCATCGCCCTGGTCAAACAGGTCCACGAAGAGCATCCCACTCACGGCTATCGCTGGACAGCGGCATATCTCCGTATCAACATGCAGGTAATCATCAGCGACAACTACGCCTACAAGTGCTATAAGTATCTCTGCATCAAGGCCGAGACCAAGCACCAGGTGCACTACAGGCCCAGGAAAGTGAAGGACAGGTACCCCAACCTGATCTTCACCACCTGGGAGACCGTGGACCGACCCAGGCAAGTCATCGTATCCGATATGACCGCCTTCAAATGCTGGTATATGTACTTCGAGGTGACCTTCTACTTCGACGTCTTCACGAAGGAGATCCTCTCTTGGAAGGCAGCCGAAAGAAGGGGCTCCAGAAACCAGTACATAGATGGCCTTAACGATGTGATCGAGTTGCTGAAGGGCACTGAAGAGCCTGTCGTGCTGCATACGGACCAAGGCAGCGTATATGCCTCCATGGCCTATAACGACCTCATTAAAGACACGAACATCATCCGCTCCATGTCCAGGGCCGGGAAGCCCACGGACAACCCCGTCAACGAAGCTCTGAACGGCTGGATCAAGGAAGAACTGTATGCCGAGTTCCATCTGGAGCGATACTGGCACAAACAAGACTTTATCAACACCATTGAACGATATGTCAAGTACTACAACACACAACGGCCGTGCTTCGCCATCGGCTACGACACTCCGGAAAACTACCGGAAGCGCTATAACAAGGGAGAATTGCCCAGAAAACAAACTTTTGAGAATCGAGTCTTGAGCCCGGAACCCAAGTTCGTTCAGAAGAGAAGGCAACTCGCTGATAGCAAGGACACTTACAAAGACGTGTCAACTTTTGAAAAAGAAATCCCTGAAAAAAGTTGAAAAATGTCTACTTTTGTAAAACCTGATGCCGTGAAAAAATCACCGGTGTCTACTTTCGAAAATAAGTATTAACGAAAAAATCTTTTCGTGTCTACTTCTCGCGCGCGGTACA
>JAGCXP010000055.1 GCA_017961345.1 Bacteroidales bacterium
ACAGGATAAACGTAACACGCCCCAATGGAAGCACTATGAATCTGTCCTTACTGAGTTGCAGAATACTCTTCCTAATGTTGACAATGTTGAACGTGGTGGCTCCTCCAGAGGGAAGTCTCGCCCGGAAGTAATCAAAGCTTTTTTGGAGCGCGAAGGAGAGTCTTTGATAAGAGAAGAACCGAGTAGATCCTTGAGCAATGCATTAAAAGATTATGGCATTGGTGTCGATTGCTCAGGCTTTGTATCGCGAGCAATTGCTAGGGTTATGACAGAGATAGGAACATCAGATGCATTAAAAGCTGAAACTCTCGGTTATTCTAAAGAACCTGTTTTAAGAGCAAACACTTCGCATTTGTGCAGTTTCCATGAGAACAGTACAAAACTTACATCAAAAACAGGAATAACGCTTGTCAATCCAGATGCCCTATTGCCTGGAGATATTCTTTATACTAAGACGTTAGATGGATTTCATATTAGAATAGTTCTTGATGTGTTTGATCCACATGATGAAGTGTATGAATTCATTACGGCAGAGGCATCGGCAGCAAAAGGCAAAGAAAAAGTTTTACGGAAAAAGTGGATCTATAAAAAGGGAGTGGATGAATTATCGTATATATATTTAGAAACTCCGAATATGGTTCCGGAAAGAATTAAAGAATGGAATAAAGAATACTCAAAGAGTACGTATCATTTCGGAAGGCCAAAAGCTTTTAGTGATTACTATGCAACAAGTACGGTGTCTTCTAATACACCTCCGCAAGATTCGTACTCGGATTATGGTTATAGCTCAATAAACTCCGAAGTGTGTGGGTTTGCTACTGAGGAGAATATGAGCTCTATTTATGGTCAATCTGAGCAAATAGATAGTCCCGAAACATCCATATTGAGGGAGTCGAGTAATAACTACATTTCCCAAAGCGATATTGTTTATGGCATTACAATCGCAGATGCGAATATTCGGAAGAATCCATCTACTTTAGGTGATACTCTCGGGACAGCATATCAAGGGACTATTTTCCCGATTGATTTGAATAATGTAGTGCAACGGGATAAAAAGTATTCATGGTACTCTTACTCTAAAGATGGGATTGTCGGATATATAGCGAATGTTACTTTTGTGGCTGATTTATCTCCAGTTTGTCTCGGCTACGTGAACCCCGCTGACCCTTGTGCTAAGTTGATTGCTGCATTTAATGCAGATGCTTCCGCGAGGAGAGTCTTCGATGAGGTTCATTATTACCCCGCCGATGAAGACAAAAAAGGAGATCCCCACTTAACAATTGGCTTTGGTCACTTTGCTGGAGGAACTCAAGATGAATTAATTAGGTCCATGATGAATGAACCGAAAATGCGCCGAATCTTGATTGAATGCTTTGAAAAAGCATTCCTCGCCAATGCTAACTTTATTTCTCAGGCTCAAGCTGAAGGATATCGGTTAAGTTATAGTAATGGGACAATTCAAGGTGTCGAAAGCTTTCTAGAGAGTCTAAATCTTGAGGACGGGGCTGTTACTTCTAGAAACCAAAACAAATTTCCAGGAGGAGGTGAGAAGAATGGATACTGGCTCAATGATGTTTTGGTTGATGTATTGAAGAATAGTTTTATTTGCGCATGGCAGGTAAGATTCTGGCTTGGGCATACGCTCCGTGATGCGATAACATTTGCAAAGGAGTTGGGTCTTGCAGATCATTATGGAGCAGTTGCAAATCTCGTTTCCTTACGCAGCTCAGGATTGATGAATAAATCAGCACTCAAATCCTTGGTAGGTGAGGCTACTTTGACTTCAAAGGATAAAGACATTGCAGCAATGAAAATATGGTTGTATTATAACCAGGCTAAAGATTCTCATCACACACGTGGTCGGCAGTTAGCAATCTTTAGAACTTGGTTTTCGAAGTCATGGGCGGTCGAGAACATCAAGGACAGCCCCAGGAGTTTGTCGCAATGTAAATATCTTGGGAAAGCTATGGATATTGATTCAAGCGGACTTGCTTTTAGAGAAATGAATAATAGTTATTATTCTCAATTACTGAGTTCGTTATGACTTCAAATAGCTAGGAACAATTCCGATTAAACAATTAACTGAATTTGAAAAACATCTCTTACTTAATTATTTAAATGTAACGATTATGGCACCTTCTAAAAGTTGGTTTAGGGTCGGTTCGACGCTAAATGAAGCTCCGACAATTGCAAATAAGATAATAACTCTTTCTCGAATCAACGCAAGGAGTCTCGAGATTACTTGGGAAAAAGCAGTCGATAGGGAGACTCCGCAGGACAAATTACAGTATGTTGTATCATGGAGTCCCTTTCCCTATGAAGCCTCTGCCGCGAAAAGAAGTAACCCCATGGTTGATACAACATTATACCGGATTACAGGTCTTTTGCCAATGACGGCATATGAAATTCGGATCTTTGTTTTTGACGGAAGGAATACAGTACAATACTATCCAATGAAAGCCATTACAACTTCTGATCCTATTGCAAAGAATTACGCATCGAGGTCATGGCTCAAAAAGAAATAATGAGAAACAAATAGCGCTCTTTCAGGAGCAGAGTTCACAATATAACATAAGATTATTCTGAAAAAGGAGAACGACTCAATCTGATGTGCCTCATAGTTGTAAGGTATCATCAGATTGAGTCGGTCTCTTTTGTTTCTCAGGGGTAATAAACCTATTACTCCCCAGTTTCCTCCGCGGCTGGGGCTTCCGGCTCGGCGGCGATGGGAACCTCTTCGGCAACGGCTTCCGGTGCGGGCTCGACCTGTTCGGTCTGGGCCTTTTTCTTTTTCAGGAAGTCCACTTTGTCCGTGAAGAACCACAGGCCGGCGAAGGCCAGCAGCAACAGGACCAGCAGGGTCCAGAGGAAGGCGCGGATGCGACCCTTGCGGCGTTCGGCCGGATCGACGGCTTTCAGGCGCGGGAACTTGGCGAGGCTGGTCAGATGGGAGCCAAACTTGGTGCTGACGAAGGACGAGGCGTTGATCGCCCAGCCGTTGGCGTTGAGCATCGGGCCCAGGTCACGTTTCTTGAGTTTGCGCCAGGCGATGAACATCGACGGGCCGGAGATGACGAGCATCAGGGCTGCGATGATCAGCAGGATCTTCCAGAAGGAAAGGGCTGCCACACCCTTGGCAATGGATACCAGCGCCGTGGAGAGGTAGGCGACCGCCATGCCGATGGCGGCGAAGATGCCGGCGAACTTGGCGATGTCGAAGGCGGACTTCGGGGCGGCTGGCTTGGCGCCGGCCGGCGCATTGGTCGCGTTGTCGGCGGTGGCCGTCAGGTCGGCGAGGGACTTGCTGTCCTTTTCGGCAGCAGACTTGTTGATCTTGTCGGAAATCCAGCGGCCGACCTTCTTGTACGGCGCCCAGAAGGCCTGGCGGACACTGATCGGGTTCTCCACGATCTTGGTCACGGTCGCATCCCAATCGACGCCGTCGCGGTCATAAAAGACGGCATTGCGGCCTACGCGCAGGTCATCCACGTCGCCGTTGGTCAGCACGGCGGCGATGTCCATGTTCTTGCCCAGTTTCTTGGAGTGGCAGGCGCAGTAGAGGATGAACATGCCGCTCAGACCGGCCATGTCGGCGTGCTTGCCCATATCCGCGACACGGATACAAAGGTCTGTGGAACGCTGGTCGATGTAGAGGCGGCCGGCCTGGAAGATGGCCTTGCGGGCCGGGTCCAGGCTATAGAAATCGCTGAATACGACGTAGTTGTTGAGGAACGGGTAGAAGTTCTTGTACAGGCGCAGGAGTTTGTCCACGGCCTCGATGCTGAGGGCTTCTTCTTCCAGGGCCTTGTCTTGCTCCACGAGGGCCAGCAAGTCAGCTTTGTGGTCTTCCTTCAGGATGGCCTCGACGGCTTCCAGTCCAAGCCCTTCCACCTCGGCGCCCTTCTTGGCTTCCATCCAGGCGCAATAAGGCCCGAACTTGGCCAGCACGGCGTTCCACTGGGCCTCGTCGATGCTTTCCGCTTTCGGGAAGTCCACATCTAACACCAGGGCTTTCAGGGTATCGAAGGCGCCCTGCCAGGCCGGGTTGATGCCCTTGCCGAGCGGCAGGACTTGCGCGGCGGTCGGACGGGCCAGGGGATAGGTGGCGATTTCATCGGCACGCAGGGAGAGGTTCTCTCCGCTGATGGCCCCGATTTTCTCCGCAGAGACATCGACAGCGTCGGAAACGGCCTCGTCGAAGGAGATGAGCTTGCAGCGCATGAAATAGTCTGCAATCTTGTCTTTCAGGGCGTTGCAGGCGTCCAGGGCGGCTGCGGTATTGTCGCCGTACGGGAAAGCATCCTTTCCGGCGGAATCCTTCCAAGCCTTGAAATCGGCTGCCGCCGTGTAGAAGGCTTCGATGTGGTCGGCGGTCACGCCGTCCGCTCCGCTGCGGTCTGCCGCTTTGCCGATACACTCGGTGATGGAGGTGATGAGGGCGGCGAGTTTCTCGTCTTCGCCGGCTGAGGCAGGCGTGATGATGCCGTCGCCGTTGAATTTCGTTTCAGCGAAGATCTTGGTATTGTCCGCCGTGTCGTCCAGGCAGATGCTGTCCTTTTCGAGTTTGAGGTTGCTCAGGATCTGCTTGGCTGAGGCCAGGAGCTTGGCGCCGTTCTCATTTTCTTCGTTGAAGGAGGAGAAGGGGATTTCACCCTCGCCTTTGAGCAGGGCGTTCGGGTCTTTCAGGCAGCCGGTCAGCCACTGGGCCGTGGCGATGACTTCGTCCACGCGGATTTTACCGTCGCCGTCGGTGTCCAGCAGGTTCAGGGTTTTCTGGTCGAACTCCAGCCCGTTCACCGGGCAGCTGAGCACCGTCCAGAGTTTGCGGTCCAATTCGCCCAGATGGGCAATGTCCGCGCCGGAGGTAATCTTGATACGGGCAGCTCCGCCGACGGAGCTGAAGGTCCAATTGTAATTGCTCATAGTTTATTGATTTTTAAGTCTTTTCAATCCATTGTCCAGGCGTTTCAGGCCTTCTGCCAGCAGGCTGCGAGGGCAGGCAAGGTTGACCCGGAAGAAACCTTCCGTGCCGTACATCGCTCCGGCATTGACCCAGACTTTTTCGTGTTCCAGCAGGTTGTCTTCCAGCTTTTGGGAAGGAATGCCGAGGCTGCGGGCATCCACCCAGGCGAGGTAGGTGCCTTCCAGACGGAAGACCTTGAAGCCTTCCGTGATATGGTCCAGCAGGTACTGGTAGTTCGCAGCAACATAGGCGTTCATCTCGTTCAGCCAGGCTTCGCCTTCTTCGCTATAGGCTGCTTCAAGGGCGACGGGCCCGAAGGGGTTGACGTCGCAAATCTCATTGATGTTGATGGCCCGGTCGATCTTCTCGCGGATAGCGGAATCGTCGCAGATGATATTGGCAATCTGCAGGCCGGCGGTATTGAAACTCTTGCTGGGAGAGCCGAGGGTCACGCTGCCCGGCTGGTTCCCTTCCACGGAAGCGTAGGGGGTGAACTTGAAGCCTGGCATGACGATTTCGCAGTGGATTTCGTCACTGACGACGGCGATGCCGTGTTTGCGAGCGATGGCGCCGACGCGGGCGAGTTCTTCCGGCGTCCAGACGCGGCCGGCCGGGTTGTGCGGGTTGCACAGCAGGAGAATCTTGGCTTTCGGGTCGGCACAGGCCTTGTCCAGCGCTTCATAATCAAAGCGATAGGTGTTGCCATCTTCCAGCAGCGGGGCATCCAGGGCGGTGCAGCCGTTGTTGCGGATGGAGGAGAAGAAGCAGTTGTAAACAGGGGTCTGGATGACGACCTTGTCGCCCGGTTCGGTCAGGGCCTTGATGACGGCCGAGAGGGCAGGGACGACGGCTGTCGTGTATTGGATCCACTCCTTTTCAATGTGCCAGCCGTGGCGCCGGCCGAACCAGCGGACGACGGCTTCGTAGTAGGAGTCGGGGACGATGGTATAGCCGAAAATGCCGTGGTCCACGCGTTTGTGCAAGGCTTCGAGGATGCAGGGCGCGACCTGGAAGTCCATGTCTGCCACCCAGAGCGGGATGATGTCCTTGCCGTCGCCGGCGGGTGGGGTTGCGTCCCATTTAACCGCGTTGGTGCCGCGGCGAGGGACGAGTTTGTCGAAATCGTATTGCATGTCTATCAGCCGATTTGGATGTCGCAGTCGCCTGGAGCCTTGATGTTCTGGTCCAGGATGATTTCTCCGCAGGAATCCGCCTTGATGAAGCCGGTCCGGGGGTTCTTGATGGAATGGATGTGGCCCTTGATGGTCGCCTGGACGGAGGAGTATTCAAGAGCGAGGTCGGCGTCTTCGCCGAAGGTGCAGTCTTCGAGGATCAGGTTCGTTGCATAACACAGCGGCTGGGTGCCGGTGATATGGCAGCGGACCAGGCGAAGGTTCCGGGAATGCCATCCGAGGAATTCGCCGTTGATCTCGGAGTCGTAAATGGTTGCGTTGTCGGTCTCCCAGAAGGCGTCCTTGCAGTTGAGCAGGCAGTTGTGGATTTCGATGTTCCGGGACCACTGGAAGGCGTAGTTGCCGTTGACCTTGCAATTCCGGAGCTTGATGTCGTGGCAGCCCATGAAGACGTAGTCGGCGCGGTCGATGCGGACGTTCTCCAGGTCGATTCCGCCGCAGTGCCAGAAGGTCTCGGCGGCGGAGTCGATGATGACGTTCCGCAGCCGTATCTGCTCCATCTCCCGGAACATTTTCGGGGCATCGACCACGGTGTCTTCCATCAGCAGGTCCCTGGAGTACCACAGGGCAGCCCGGGCACCGACGGTGAAGATGCAGTCACGGACCACGAAATGGTCGCAGCACCAAAGCGGGTATTTGCCTTCGAAGCGGCATTTGACCGCCGTGATGTTGGCGGTCTCCTTGAGGGCGGATTCTCCGGCGTGGATGACCACGTTCTCCAGGTAGAGATCCTTCTCGCAATACAGCGGCCGTTCACCACCGAATTCCTGATTCTTGATTTCTTTCATTTTATGATAATGCGATTACTTTACTCATCCATTTCTGGCCACTGATGCGCCAGATAAATAGCAATCCTCTGATATTCAGTTCGATGCACATGGCAATCCAGTAGCCGGTCAGGCCATAGATCCGGGTCAGGAAGATGGCCGGGACGATGCGGATCAGCCACATGCTGCCCAAGTTGAGGATACTCGGAACGGCTGTGTCACCCGCTCCTACACAGGCTCCGTAAGCTACGATGGCCGCGGCGTAGCCGGCTTCCGCGAAGGCTTCGATCCGAAGGACTTTCGCGCCCAGGGCCACGACGTCCGAGTCGATGCTCAGGAGTCCCATCAGTTGCGGGGCGATGATGTACATCACGATCGCAAGGGCTGACATCATGCCGACACCCAGCATAAGGGTAATGCGGCTGAAACTCCGGGCCAGTTCTTTCCGTCGGGCGCCCAGGCTCTGGCCGACCAGGGTCGTGGCGGCGTCGCCCATACCGTAACCGGGCATATAGACGAAGCCTTCGGCCGTGATGGCGAAGGAGTTGGCGGCGATGGACACGGCGCCGAGGGGGGCGACGATGACGGTGCTGGCGATGTGTGCGCCACGCATGATGATATTCTGGATCCACATCGGGCCGGTGATGCTGAAGGCGTTCTTCAGGCAGGAGGCCGTGGGGGCGTAGGAACCTTTTTCGCGGGTGACGGAGAGTTCCGGGGAGCGGACCAGCAGGAAATAGAGCATCAGGCAAGCTGTGATCAGTTCGGCCAGACCGGTGCCGAGGGCGGCGCCTTGCACGCCCATTCCGGCGCCTGGGACGGTGATGCCGGCGATTTCCCGGGTGGGGAAGATCAGCAGGAAGTTGAAGATGACGTCCAGCACGCACATCAGTACGTTGAGCATGCTGGGCAGTTTCATATTGCCGCTGCATTGAAGCATGCTGCCGCCGAAGAATCCCAGCTGCATGGCGGGCAGGAAGCAGATATAGGTCCGGAAATAGCCTTTGGCTTCTGGGATGATGTCGGGGCTGCCGCCCAGCCAGTGGGGGAGGCCGCCGGAGATGGACAGGCCGGCCAGGACGAGCATCAGGCTGAAGAGGGTCACGGTGGTGAGGCCTTGTCGCAGGACTTTCCGGGCGCCTTGAAAGTCGTTGGATCCGATCAGGTGGGCGACTTGTACAGAGAAGCCTTGGGAGGTGGCCATGGCGAAGCCGCCGAAGATCCAGGTAGTGGTGGAGACGAGGCCGATGGAGGCGGCTGGGCCGGCGCCGAGGCTGCCGACCATGGCGGCGTCGATGAATTGAAGGAGGATGGAGGCGAGTTGGGCGAGGACGGCGGGGCCGCAAAGCAGTAGGGTCAGCCGTACTTGCTGGCCCAGTGTGAGGGGCTGGCCGCCGCGGATTCTTCCGAGCAGGAAATCTTTATTCTCCGTTGTCACCATTACACAAAAATACGTAAAAGTTGGTATAATAAAGCCCTCGTGTTTGGATTTCTTGAAACAAATTCGCAAATTTGCCACAAGCAATAGTTAGAACGCAGGCTTACTGCGTTGTTTCATATTGGTTAGTTATCAGTTAGTGGTTATTAGTTAGCAACAAGGGGTCGCCGTGAGGCAACCCCTTGTTCTTTTGTGCTCCCCGTTCGGCGCTTCATCGGCCCGCCTTCGGCGCTTTTGCTTCGGCCGGTCATGCCCGGTCTGACCGGGCATCTTCCCCTTCGGCGCTTTTGCTTCGGCCGAAGCCCCGTCCGGAAACTGT
>JAGCXP010000056.1 GCA_017961345.1 Bacteroidales bacterium
TAGAGCGGCGGCAGGAAAAAGAGCAGCAAACCCAGGGAGAGGGCGGAAATGCCCCAGCGAAGTGAAGGACGGGCCAGCAGTTTCATCTTATCTTCCAGGAACAGCGTCATCCGTGTGAAATACAACCCGGCCGCCGCGCAGACGACGCCCAGAATCAGGTAAAAGGGCAGATTGCGCATGGCGAAGGGGGCCAGCGTCGCTTCAAACACCGGTTCAGTTCCGAGAAACGCGTAAGATACTACGGCGGCGGAGACGGTCGAAAGCAGCAGCGGGAGGATGGAGGACATCGAGATGTTGAAAAGGAGAATCTCGAGGGTAAACAACACGCCGGCCAGCGGGGCTTTGAAAATGCCGGCCACGGCACCTGCTGCGCCACAACCCAGCAGGATCGTCATGTTGCGATACGAAAGGCCGGCCTTTCGGGCGATGTTTGAGCCGATGGCCGCTCCGGTATAGACGATTGGAGCCTCGGCACCCACGCTGCCGCCGAATCCGATGGTAACGGAACTGGCCAGCAGTGAAGTCCAGGTGTTGTGGGGCTTGATGTAGGAGTCGCTTTTGGAAACGGCCAGCAGCACTTTCGTTACGCCGTGGCCGATGTCATCCCGCACGAAGTACTTGACGAAAAGCAGGGTCAGGAGCATGCCGATACCCGGATAGACCAGGTAGAGCCAGTGTCCCCAGGATATGCCGCCGAACCAGCCGGTCAGGCCAGTCTGGATGGCGTGGATGGCGGTGTGCAGAAGAACCGAAGCCAGGCCGCAGAGCACACCCGTAAGCACCGAAAGAAACAGGGTCTTTCGCTGTGGAGAAAGATTCTTGAAATACAGCTTATTCTTCGGAAGCATCCTCTTCCCCGCCGCCGTACTGGGAAATATTGTCGTCAGGAAGCGCGCTGTCGTTATCCTCGCCGTCCCCGTCTTCATCATCTTCTTCCGCCAGCCACTTGTCCACATCTTCGAGATCGTCCACTTTCATCTGGACTTTCACCAGATAAATGGCATCCGGAATTTCAATCGTAACGGTATAGATACTGGTGCCGTCGGGCTTGTCAATTTTCTGAACATCAGGGAGATAATCAATCGGTCCCCTGGGATATTTCTCTTCAAATGCAGCCGCCACTTCAGCGGGCATATTATCATAGCTGATGACAGCTCTTTTCTTCACTTCTCCCATAATTTTGGATGGTTTTCAATTGCACTGCAATATTAGGACATTTTTGCATATCTACAAAAAAAATTGCACGAATTTCGCGCAATTTTTTCTCTGTCCGGAAAAGAACTTGTCTGTTACATCCGCTCGGGCAACTGAATGCCCAGCATGTCCATCGCGTGGACCAGGACACGGGCGACGACGACAATCAGTTCGAGGCGGTAGCGAAGCAGTTTTTCATCTGTCTCTTTCAGAATCGGCGTGTCGTGATAGTACTGGTTGAATTCCTTGGCCAGTTCGTAAGCGTAGTTGGCAATCAGGGCCGGGGAAAGCGCCTCCCCTGCCTCGGCCACCTTCGCGGGATAGGTCTCGAGAATTTTAATCAGGCGCACTTCCTTGGCGGAGAGCATCGTATCGGGAAGGATATCGGCTGCGGAGGGCGTAATTCCCTGGGAAGCCGCCTTGCGCAGGATGGAACAGATACGGGCGTGCGTATATTGGATAAAAGGCCCGGTGTTGCCGTTGAAATCGATGGACTCCTTGGGATCGAAAAGCATCGTCTTCTTCGGATCGACCTTCAGGATGAAATACTTCATCGCACCGAGGCTGAGCATCCGGAAAAGACGGTCCTGCTCACTTTCATTCATATCCTCAATTTTGCCCAGGGCGAGCGAAGTCTCTTTTGCCGTGTTGTACATGCTTTCCATCAGGTCATCGGCATCCACGACCGTCCCCTCGCGGGATTTCATCTTTCCTTCGGGCAACTCCACCATTCCGTAGGACAGATGGTAGATGCTGTCCGCCCAGGCGAAGCCGAGTTTGCCCAGAATGAGTTTGAGTACCTGGAAGTGGTAGTTCTGCTCATTGCCGACGACATAGATATGCTCATCGAGTTTGTATTCCTCGAAACGGCGCTCCGCCGTGCCGAGATCCTGTGTCATATAGACGGACGTGCCGTCCCCACGGAGCAGCAACTTGCGGTCCAGCCCGTCGGCGGTCAGATCGCACCAGACGGAACCGTCCGCCTCCCGCTCGAAAATGCCCGCATCCAGTCCTTTCTGGACCAGTGCCTTGCCGAGGAGGTAGGTCTGGGATTCGTAGTAGGTTCGGTCGAAAGAAATGCCGAGATTCGCATAAGTCTGGGCAAAGCCCTCATAGACCCATCCGTTCATCATTTCCCAGAGCGCACGGACCTGCGGATCGCCCTGTTCCCAGCCCACGAGCATCGCCTGCGCCTCCTTGAGTGAAGGAGCCTGTTTCTTGGCCTCTTCCTCGCTCATGCCCTGCGACAAGAGTTCCTTGACTTCCTGCAGATAGAGGTTGTTGAAAGCCACGTAATAGTCGCCGACCAGATGGTCGCCCTTCTTTCCGGAGGAAGCGGGGGTCTCACCGCCGCCGAGCTTTTTCCAGGCCAGCATCGACTTGCAGATATGGATGCCGCGGTCGTTGACGAGGTTCACCCGCATGACATCGTGCCCGTTTTCCTGCAGCAGGCGGGAAACGGACCAGCCGAGCAGGTTGTTGCGGATATGGCCGAGATGAAGCGGCTTGTTGGTGTTGGGCGAGGAAAACTCAATCATGATGTGTTTTCCCGTGGCCTTGTGGCGGCCGTAGTCTTTCGTAGCGGCGATGGAGGCGAGGATGCCGTTCCATCGGGCTTCCGAGAAACAGAGGTTCAAAAAGCCGTTTACGACGTTGTAGGCGTCGATCTCGGCAAAATGTTCCTTTATGTAGGCGCCGATGGCATTGCCCGTCATCATCGGGGATTCGTGGGTGATTTTCAGGAGCGGAAAGATGACAAGGGTGTAATCCCCCTCGAAATCCTTTCTTGTAGGCTGCACTTGCAGCAGGGCGTCGTTTACCTGGGCTCCATAAAGGCTTTCCACCGCCTCACGGGCGGCGGAAAGGATAAATGCTTCGGGTGAAAGTGCCATCTTAACCGAGATAACCCTTCAGAAGTTTGCAGCGACTGCTGAGTTTGAGCCGGCGGATGGCCTTTTCCTTGATTTGGCGGACGCGCTCGCGGGTCAGATTGAATTTCTCGCCGATTTCCTCGAGGGTCATTTCCTGACAACCGATGCCGAAGAAATACTTGATGATGTCCCGTTCGCGGGGCGTTAGCGTGGAGAGCGCCCGCTCAATTTCCTTGTTGAGCGACTCGCTGACCAGACCTTTGCTGGCGGCCGGCGACTCTTCGTTCTCGAGTACATCGAGCAGGTTGTTGTCCTCCCCTTCCACGAAAGGTGCATCTAGGGAGACGTGACGGCCGGATACGCGGATGGTATCCGCAATCTTGTCCTTGGGCACATCTAGAATTTCGGCGAGCTCGTCGCTGGTCGGGAGGCGGCCATGCTCCTGCTCGAACTTGCTCTGCGCCTTATTGATTTTGTTCAGCGCACCGACCTGGTTGAGCGGCAGACGCACGATACGGCTCTGTTCGGCGAGGGCCTGCAGAATGGACTGGCGAATCCACCAAACGGCGTAGGAAATAAACTTGAAGCCGCGGGTCTCGTCGAACTTCTGTGCCGCCTTGATCAGTCCGAGGTTGCCCTCGTTGATCAAATCAGGCAGGCTCAGACCCTGATTCTGGTATTGTTTGGCCACGGAAACGACGAAACGCAGGTTGGCCTTGGTCAGTTTTTCCAGCGCCCTTTCGTCGCCCTGGCGGATTTTCTGGGCAAGTTCGACTTCATCATCCACCGTAATCAGTTCCTCGCGTCCGATTTCCTGGAGGTATTTGTCCAGGGAAGCGCTCTCACGGTTGGTGATGGACTTGGTGATCTTTAATTGTCTCATATCTTAATTTTACAGTCCGAATCCGTAGTAGGACACCCTTCCGTTCCGGTTGATACCTTCCAGAAGGACCGTCCGTTTCGCTTTCTTCGTAATGTCAATCACCTCCTGCGGCTTGCTGACCGCCTGATTGTTGACATACAAAATGATGAAGCCTTCGGGTACGCCCTGCTGGGAAAGTTTTCCTTCCCCTACCGAGACCACTTCGACACCGGCCTTGAGGTTGTAGGCGGCCAGCAAGTCGGCGGGAGCCTCACGGATTTTCGAGCCGAAATACGCCACGCCGTCCTCATCCACCGTACCGTTCTCCTGGACCGTGCCTTTGAACGAGACTTTCAACTCCTTTTTCGCTCCGTCGCGTACGATCGTCAGGGTAGCTTCGTCTCCCGGATGATAGCGTGTAATCATTTCCTGGACGCTTGCACCGTCTTTTACGGTCTTTCCGTCGATGGCAGTCAGCACGTCTCCTTTCTTCACTCCGGCTTTCTCGGCGGCGCTGCCTTTGGCAACATCTGCTATATATACTCCATTTGGTGAAGAAAGTTTCAACTCGGACGCTTTTTTATCGTCAATATTCTGCATACTGATGCCCAGGACGGCCCGGCGCACGGAGCCGAAATCCATCAGGTCGGCGACAATGCGCTTGACGATGTTCACGGGGACGGCAAAGGAATAACCGGAATACGAACCCGTCTGGGAAATGATGGCGGTGTTGATGCCCACAAGGCGGCCAGCCTTGTCCACGAGGGCGCCGCCGCTGTTGCCGGGGTTGACGGCCGCATCGGTCTGGATGAAGGATTCAATCTTGAATTCTCCCGTCGTATTGGGCATGGAACGGCCCTTGGCGCTCACGATGCCGGCCGTGATGGTCTGGCGAAGGTCATAGGGACTGCCGATGGCCAGCACCCACTCGCCCAGGCGCAGCTTGTCGCTGTCCCCCATTTCAATGAAAGGCAGGCCTTTCGCATCAATCTTGATCAAAGCTACGTCGGTCGCGGGATCACTGCCCAGCAGCGTGGCCGGGTAGGTTTTGTTGTCGTTGAGCGTAACCTCGATCTTGCTCGCACCGGCAATCACGTGGTTGTTGGTGACGATATAGCCGTCTTCACGGATGATGACGCCGGAGCCGCTTCCCACGCTTTCACGCTGTCCGGGCTGGCCGAAACCGAAGAAGAACTCCAGCATGCTGTTGGGCGTATAACCCTGCTGTACCGAAGTAACCTTGACATACACGACGGCGTCGATGCTGTGTTCTGCGGCAAAGGTGAAGTCGGGATAGGAATCCGTGTTGAGATTGACCGTACGGTACACGGCGGCGGGAGAAGTCGTGCCGTCCGCGTTGACGACGGTCGTTTCCTGGACGGAGGACAGGCCGGAAAGCTCGTTTCGGAAACCATACTGCGCACCCAGGGCGCCTGCAAAGCCGCAAGCAGCGGCTGCAATGAGGATAAATAGGGCTTTTTTCATATTATAAACAGTTTGTTTTGACAAAATGGCCGGAATCCGGGCCGCGCCTATTCTTACAAATTTTGAGCCAGCGGAGCGGCTTTTCTGACAATTTTTCAACGCAGGCGGCAACGCTCGAAATGTCCGTGGACGTGAAGGAAATACCAGACGGCTCCCAGACCGTTGACAAGGGCCGCCGCATAGAAGGCGCTGCCGTACCCCAAATGCTCGGAAAGCACGCCTCCGCAGAGAACGCCCATGCCTACGCCGATGTCCCAGGCAGTCAGGATGGAGGAGTTGGCCGTCCCCCGCTGGTCGTGTTCGGCCAGGTCGATGAACATATTCTGGAAAGCCGGATACATATGCCCGTTCCCGAGGCCGACGATGAAGGCGGAAGCGTAATAGGCAAGGGGATGGTGCAGCGTTGCAAAAAGAAGGTAGCCGGCGAAGGCGGTGAGCACGCCCATCGAGGCGTTACGGTGGATCTGCCCTTTGGCCAGGGCGTGGGCTCCCGTCAGGCGGGAAACAATCAAGCCGATGGCAAACAGCATGAAAAACAATCCTGTTCCATTGTTTATCTCCAGTGTTTCTTTACCATAAATGGCTACGTAGGTCGATAGGACGCCGTAACTGAAGGAATAGGTGGAAATGGCAAGCGCCTCCCGCCAACCCCGCAAGAGAAAGAAGCGGTCCAGGGAAATCACGCTCGCCTTTCGGATGGGCTGCCGGTCGGGCATTTTAATGCTCGCGTCAATCACCAGTCCCGCCAGGGCCAGCAGCAAGGAAAGTTGGAACAGCAGGGTAAAATCGCGGTCGGATGCGTTTAGGACGGCAATCGCGACGACGGGGCCGAGGGCCGTGGAAAGGTTGTTGCTCAGACCATAATAGCCGATTCCCTCGCTACGCCGGGAGGATGGAAGGACGTCGATGGCGACCGTGGTGGCCGCAACCGTCGTGGCCCCGAAGGGAGCGCCGTGAAGGGTGCGGAAAACGGCAAAAACGGTCAGGGACGCGGCGGCGATGTAGCCGATAAAGAGCGCGACGAAGAAGAAATTACAGATCAGCAGGACGGTCTTCCGCGGAAAACTGTCCACGAGATAGCCGCCGAGCGGGCGTACCATCAGCGCGACGACGCTATACCCCGCCAGCACCAGTCCGATGGTGTCTTTCGAGGCGCCGAAGGTTTCGTTGAGATAAAGGGGCAGAAGCGGAACGATCAGGGTGAAGGAAAAATGAATCAGAAAATTCCCGGTCCAGATCTTGATATAGTTACCGTTCCACAGTTTTTCCATACCTGGAGCCAGCTATGAGGCTCGAACTCACGACCTTCGCGTTACGAATGCGATGCTCTACCGACTGAGCTAAACTGGCTTTGTAAACGCTTTGTGCGTCCGTTGGGACGCCAAAGGACTGCAAATATAGACATTTTTTGCGATATTTGCACAAAAGTCGAAGAAAAATGGAAGGTTGCGATATCCTTGTCATCGGCGCCGGTGCGTCCGGACTCATGGCCGGCTATGCCGCGGCAGCAGCGATTCGCTCTTGTGAGGGCGAATCAAATGCGGACGCAAGGCCCCGGGTGGTCATTCTCGAGAAGATGCCCCGCCCCGGAAGGAAACTGATGATTACGGGCAAAGGCCGCTGCAATGTGACCAACGCCAAGCCATGGGAGGATTTTCAGCATTACATTCATCCCAACGCCCGCTTCGTCCGGCCCGCCTTTTACAACTTTCCTCCGGAGAAACTCCTCGCCCTTTTGCGGGAATTCGGGGTGGAAACGGTCATTGAGCGTGGAGACCGGGCCTTTCCCGCGTCCCACAAGGCCGCGGATATCGTGGATGCGCTCGAGCGGATGGTGATATCCGCCGGTGCCTCCCTGTTCTGTGGTAAGGAAGTCAAGGGTGTCGTGCGGAGCCCGGAAGGCGGTTTCGTGGTCGGATGTGCGGATGGAAGTTCCTACAAATGCAAGCGTCTGATTGTGACGACGGGAGGCCTCTCCTACCCTTCCACGGGTTCTTCCGGCGACGGTCATCGCTGGATGAAGGGGCTCGGTCTGGAACAGAAAGAGACCTTTCCTGCCTTGACGGCTCTGGTTCCCAAAGGGTATAAGAATATTTCGGAGTCTTCTGCAAACGACCCGCTGGGACCGGGGCATATCGACCGGAGTACGCCCCTTTCCGAGCAGGGACGCCTGCTCTGTGGGATTTCGCTGGAAAACATAGGACTGACGGTCCACATCGACGGAAACGAAGTCTTTCAGGAAACCGGCGATCTGGATTTTACCGACGGCGGCATCGAAGGGCCCTTGGGTTTTCGGGTAAGCCGGCGTTGCGTCCATGCGTTAAGAAACGGTTCGAAAGTACAACTCGAAATCGATTTGAAACCCGGCGTCGGCGAGGAGCGCCTGCGGGCCAAAGAGCAGCCGCTGGGACGTTTGCTTCCGCCTTCCATCGCGCAGGCCTTTGCCATGGCGGCTTTGAAAGGTCCCGCAAAAGAAGCCTTGCGTGCTCCCCTCTCTCCTACTGCCGCCCATACGCTGAAGCACTGGTGTTTCCATCTGGCCGGCTATGTCGGCTATGAGCGCTGTGCCGTTACTGCCGGCGGCGTTTCCCTTGAGGAGTTCTCTTCCAAGACGCTGGAGTGCAAAAAAATCCCCGGCCTGTATCTTGCCGGGGAATTATTGGATTTGGACGCCGACACGGGCGGCTACAATCTCCAGATGGCCTTCAGTACCGGATATCTGGCCGGAGGAAGCGCCGCAAAATCGCTGGCGGACGCCTAGGCATCCATTTCAGAGAGTTTCAGCGACAGAATTTCAGCAGCTTTCCCGCACTGCTCTTCACAGGGACGGGAGGCATAGTAATGCGGTGTGCGCTCCGAAGGGGCCGGCGAAGCGGCTTTCGCTTCTTTGCGAAGTCCCAGCAAATCCCGGCAGACAATCGAACCGAATTCCTCGCGGAAGGATTCCGCCAGATTCTGAACCAGGGCGTAGTTGGCCTTGCGCTCTTCCTGATTTTCGGGATGAACCGCGGGGCGGACACAGCTGGCGACGTAGGTCATGGCGCTGACGCAGCCGCAGACTTCCCGGAGCCGGCCGATTCCCCCGCCGAACCCGGACATGACCGCCGCCACCTTTTCAGGGGTTTCGGCAACCACGTCCGCAAAAGCGAGGGCGACGCTCTGGGCACAGTTGTATCCCTCTCGGAAATACGCCCTGGCCCTCTCGGCGCGCTCCTGAGCCTGCTTCAATGCCACAGCTTGTTCCATGCCGAATTAGCGGGGAAGCACCTTGACCTGGAGTTTCTTGTAGGCGCGCTCGACTTTCTCGAGGGCTTTCTCGATGGTCTCATCCGTGGCGAGGAGCACGCCGTAGCGGCGGTGTCCCTTGACTTCGGGCTTTCCGAAGATACGGATCTGGACTCCTTTTTCGCCAAGCACTTCCTCGAGATTGGAGAACACCACCTTGTCGGTGTCGCCTTCCACGACGATGGCCTTGGACGCGCTGGGGCCGTAGAAACGAATCTCGGGAATCGGCAGTCCGAGGATGGCGCGGGCGTGAAGGCCGAACTCGGAAAGATCCTGGGAAATCATCGTGACCATACCGGTATCGTGGGGACGGGGAGAAACCTCGCTGAAGATAACCTTGTCGCCCTTGATGAACATTTCCACACCGAAGATACCGTAGCCGCCGAGGGCACCGGTAATCTTGTGGGCAATCTCGCGGGCCTGTTCCAGCGCGGAAGCGGTCATAGGCTGGGGCTGCCAGCTCTCGCGGTAGTCGCCGTTGACCTGGTGGTGGCCGATCGGCTCGAGGCAGGTCGTTCCGCCGCAGTGACGGACCGTCAGCAGGGTGATTTCATAGTCGAAATCCACGAAACCTTCCACGATAACGCGGCCGGCTCCGGCACGTCCGCCTTCCTGAGCTTCGTGCCAGGCGGGATCGATGTCCGCCTCGCTCTTGACGGTGCTCTGGCCGTGTCCGGAAGAACTCATGACGGGTTTCACGACGCAGGGGATGCCGATCTCGGCGATGGCGGCCTTGAACTGTTCGTAGTTGTCCGCGAAACGGTAGGTGGCCGTGGGCAGGCCGAGGGTCTCGGCGGCCAGGCGGCGGATGCCTTCACGGTTCATCGTCAGGAACGCGGCGTTGGCCGTCGGAATGACATTGTAGCCTTCCTTCTCGAGTTCGACGAGCGTAGGCGTGGCAATCGCCTCGACTTCCGGAATGATAAAGTCGGGTTTTTCAGCCTCGATGACCGCGCGCAGGGCCTTGCCGTCCAGCATGTTGATGACGTGGGAGCGATGGGCTACCTGCATGGCGGGCGCATTGGCGTAACGGTCAACGGCAATCACTTCGATGCCATAACGCATCAGTTCGATGGTGACTTCTTTTCCGAGTTCACCGCTGCCGCACAAAAGGGCTCTTTTGGCCACTTTCGTAAGGGGAGATCCAATTTCAAGCATAATATAAAGGGATTAGTTATTGTATGGCATCCAACCAGTCGCCCAGGCACTTTTCAAAAGAGTCCCGATGGGCGTTGAATCGGTCTTTTTTGCCGTCAGCACGGTACTTGTTTTTCGAAAAGCCCCATCCGTGCCCTCCGGTGGGGAAAATATGCAGTTCTGCGGGCACTTGATATTCGAGGAGCTTCTGATAATACAGGATGGAATTGACGACCGGTACGACATTGTCGTCTTCGGAAACGGCCAGGAAGGTGGGCGGGGTCAGGGCGCTTACCTGGTTTTCAATGGAATAGCGCTCGACCAGGGATCTGTACGGCGCGTCCCATACCTCTTTCTTTCCGAGCAGGTTGTTTCTCGTTCCGCCGTGGGATGTGAATTCTCCCAGGGTGATGACGGGATAGATCAGGATGGAGAAGTCCGGACGGGTTACGCTGTCGCGGAACATCGTCGAAGCGCTCGCCGCCAGGTGTCCGCCGGCGGAAAAACCCATCACGCCGATCCGCTTGACTTTCCAGCGCTCCGCGTTCGCACGGCAATAACGCAATGCGTTCTGCACGTCCTGCAGCGGAATCTGCCAGTGTCCGTTGGGCATCCGGTATTTGACGACACACACGGCAATGCCCTTCTCCAGCATCCATTTTGCCACGTGGACGCCTTCGTTGTAGGTCGAACAGAAGAGATAGCCGCCTCCGGGACAGACGACCACCATCCGTCCGTTCCCCTTTTTGGGGAAATAGAGATCGATCCTTGCGCTGTCCGCCGTCCCGTACAGATTGCCGTTCTCATGCATCGTCTCGGGACCGGTCAGGCCGTTGGATTCCAGGGGACCTTCGGCTCCCTCAAGCCCCCGGTCAGAAAGTTGTCCTTCGGGATACAGCAGCAACGTCCGGGAGGGTTTGAGATGGCCGGCAGGTTTCTGCGCGAAAAGGCCCAGGCAGCAAAGCCCGAACACCAACGCGCTCATAACATATTTCGTTCTCGTCTTCATTCCCTTTTATTTCATCCGTTTTTCAAAACACTCCAGCGTATTTTCCATCAGCATGGCGATGGTCATCGGGCCCACGCCGCCGGGAACCGGAGTGATCGCGGAGGCAACGGCTTTTGCGCCTTCGAAATCCACGTCGCCGCAGAGTTTGCCGGTCTCGGGATGGCGGTTGACGCCCACGTCAATCACGACGGCACCGGGCTTGACCATATCGGCGGTAATGGTGCCGATGCGGCCCACGGCCGCGACCAGCACATCCGCTTGACGGGTGAGGTCGGCAAGGTTGCGCGTGCGGGAATGGGCGATGGTGACGGTGGCGTTCTTATCCAGCAGCAGTTTGGCGACCGGTTTGCCGACAATGTTGCTGCGTCCCACGACCACGGCCTTGCAACCCTCCAGGGCTACGCCGGTGCTCTCCAGCATCCGGATGATGCCCTTGGGCGTGCAGGGCAGAATGCAGGGACGGGAAAGATTGAGCATCGCCACGTTGAGCGGATGGAAACCGTCCACATCCTTTTCAATGGCTATCGCATCGATGACTTTGTCCTCGTCAATGTGTTTTGGAAGCGGCAACTGCACGAGAATGCCGTCCACGGATGCATCCGCGTTGAGCTCGGCAATCAATGCGAGCAGTTCGGCCTCGGATATGTCGGCGGGCTTTGTGATCAAGCGGCTTTCGATGCCACAGACCTCACAGGCCTTGATTTTTCCCTTGACATAGGACTGGCTGGCCGGGTTGTCCCCCACAAGAATCACGGTCAGGCAGGGAACGCGGCCGATTTTGGCCGCCGCTGCCTCTACCTTCACGCGAACTTCTTCCTTGATCTGGGCGGACAGGGCCTTTCCGTCAATGATCCGGGCCCCGAAGGCCTTTCGCCCGATGTCGCTGCGGTGGAAGAGATTGTCACACTTGATTTTGGCGACTTCCGCATTGGCTTTCTCGAGGGCCTCGGGAAGGCTAGGTGCCTTGGCCACGGCGATCATGACGCGGCCGCCATTGGTGAGAATCCTCCCTTTCTCATCGGCCTTCGTACCCATATGGTATAGTTTGCAGCCCACGTTTTCCAGGCCTTCAATCACGGCGCCTTTCTCATAGGAACCGGGATAGCCCTTGGATGCCAGCACGACGCCGAGGGTGTTTTCGGAAGACCAGACGGGCGTAGGGAGTGCAGACTCCCCTGCCGCCACGGCTGCGAAGATTTCATAGATATCGCTTTCCATCAGCGGGAGGACGACTTCCGTCTCCGGATCGCCGAAACGGGCGTTGAATTCAATCACCTTGATGCCGCTGCGGGTTTTCATCAATCCACCGTACAGCACGCCGGAAAGGGGTTTCCCCTCTGACACCATGGCAGCTGCGGTCTTTTTGAGAATGTTCTCGAAAGCGAAGGCCTTGTCCTCTTCGGTAATGAAAGGAAGGCCGGTGTAGGCACCCATGCCGCCGGTATTCGGGCCCTTGTCGCCGTCGTAGGCGCGTTTGTGGTCCTGGCTCAGGGGCATCGGCACAACGCTCGTTCCGCTCACAAAGCACATGAAGGAGAATTCGGGGCCTTCCAGATAATCTTCAATGACCACCTTCCCCTGTCCGAAATGCGCGTCCAGCAGCATATCCTTGAGGGCCTCGTCGGCTTCCTTGAGGTCAGCGGCGATGACCACGCCTTTTCCGGCAGCCAACCCGTCATATTTGAGCACGGCGGGGAAAGGACGGGCGGAAACATAGGCGAGCGCCTGATTGTAATCCGTAAAACTCTGGTAACCGGAGGTCGGGATGTCATATTTTTCCATCAGGACCTTGGCGAACTCCTTGCTGGATTCGATGGCGGTGGCTGCGGCCGTGTGACCGAAAATCCGCATTCCCGCCGCCCGGAAAGCATCCACCACGCCGACGGCGAGCGCGGCTTCGGGTCCGACGACCGTCAGGTCGATGGCCTGGGAACGGGCAAAATCCACCAGTTCGTTTACGGATGTCTCCTTAATCGGGACGCATTCCGCCTGAGCGGCGATGCCGGCATTGCCGGGCGCACAGTAAATCTTCCCCACTTGCGGGGAACGGGATAGGGCGTCCACAATCGCGTGGCAACGTCCGCCGGAGCCGATGACCAGAACTCTTTTCATATCCTTGATTGAAAGCTTTTTAAATGGGCTTATCCTTATTAATGCTTAAAGTGGCGCATGCCGGTGAAGAGCATCGTGATGCCGAGTTCGTTCGCCTTCACGATGCAGTCGTTGTCGCGGATGCTGCCGCCCGGCTGGACAATCGCGATCACGCCATACTGAGCGGCGAGGGCCACGGTGTCATCGAAGGGCAGGAAACCGTCGGAGGCCAGGACAAGGCCTTCCGTCACGCCGGCGGCCTGGGCTTCTTTCATTGCGATTTCTGCGGAGCCGACGCGGTTCATCTGACCGGCACCCACGCCGAGGGTAGCGCCGTTCTTGACCACTACGATGGCATTGGACTTGACGTGCTTGACAATCTTCCATCCGAAGTCCATATCGGCCACCTGGGCAGCCGAGGGCTTGGTGTCGGTCACGCACATCTCCGCCTTGACAGCGAGCGTCTGGCGGTCTTTCTGCTGGGCGAGCATGCCGCCGTTCATCGAGACATACTGCATCTCGACCTCATCGGTCTTGCTCATATCGACCTGTAGCAGGCGGAGGTTTTTCTTCGTGGAGAGGATTTCGAGGGCTTCTTTGGAGAAAGAAGGCGCAATCACGATCTCCAGGAAGATGGGTTTCATCGCGGTTGCCGCCTCCCCTGTCAGTTCCCGGTTGACGGCCACGATGCCGCCGTAAATGCTGACCTTGTCGGCCTCATAGGCTTTCTGCCAGGCCTCTTCGATGGTCTTGCCGACAGCGGCGCCGCAGGGGTTCATGTGTTTGAGGCCCACGGCGAAGGGCTCGTCGAACTCGCGCACGATATCGAGGGCCGCGTTGGCGTCCTGGATATTGTTGTAACTGAGTTCCTTGCCGCCCAACTGTTTGGCAAAAGCCAGGGAGAAGGGTTTGGGCTCGAGCGTCTTGTAGAACTTCGCGCTCTGATGGGGGTTCTCACCGTAGCGAAGGCTTTGGGCGAGGTCGTACTCGAGGAAGAGTTTCTCGTTCAGGCCAGCCGCCTTGCGCATGAATCCGGCGATGCACATATCGTATTCCGCCGTATGGGTATAGGCCTTGGCGGAGAGTTGCAGACGCGTTTCCTTCTTCGTATTGCCTTCGGCCTTGATCTCATCGAGGATACGGCCGTAGTCGGAAGGATCGCAAACCACCGTCACGTCGTTCCAGTTCTTGGCGGCGCTGCGCAGCATGGAAGGACCGCCGATGTCGATGTTCTCGATGGCATCCTCCATCGAAACGCCCTCTTTGGCGATGGTCTGGCGGAACGGATAGAGGTTCACGCACACCAGGTCGATGAACTGGATGCCGTTCTCCTGCAGGGCCTGCAGGTGGGAAGGCAGGTCGCGGCGGGCCAGCAGGGCGCCATGCACCTTGGGGTGCAGCGTTTTTACGCGGCCGTCACATATCTCAGGAAAACCCGTCACCTCGCTGATGCCGATATTGGGAATCTTGTTGTCAATCAAAAGTTTCTGCGTACCTCCGGTGGCGATGATCTCCCAACCCAGGTCTACAAGTCCCTGGGCAAATTCCTTCAGTCCGCTCTTGTCGCTGACGCTCAGCAGTGCTCTCTTTGCCATAATTTTATTTCAGAATGATGTTTACGCCGGGTTTGTCCGTCACTTTTCCGATGACGGAAGCCTTCTCTCCATTTTTCTCGAGAATGGAAATTGCCTTGGAGGCCTCGCTCTCGTCGAGGACGACCACCATGCCGATGCCCATGTTGAAGATGTTGAACATCTCGCGGTGAGGCACGCCGCCCCATTTCTCGAGCATCCGGAAGACGGGCAGGATATCCCAGGTTCCCTCTTTTATTTCCAATCCCTGGCCTTCGGAAAGGACACGGGGAATATTCTCGTCGAAACCGCCGCCGGTGATGTGCGCCACCCCGTGCACGTCGCAGTTACGAATCACTTCCAGTACCTGTTTGACGTAGATTTTCGTGGGCGTGAGCAGGACTTCACCAAGTTTCTTTCCGCCGAATTCGTCCACCGGCGTGTCATAGGAAAGGCCCGCGTCGGCGACAATTTTCCGTACGAGGCTGAAACCGTTGGAATGTACGCCGCTGGAGGCAATCCCCACGAGGACATCCCCTACCTTCACCTTGCTGCCGTCAATGAGTTTGCTTTTCTCGACCACGCCCGTGGTATAACCGGCGATGTCATATTCGCCGTCGGAATACATTCCGGGCATTTCGGCCGTCTCGCCGCCGACCAGCGCACAACCGGCCTGCCGGCATCCTTCCGCCACCCCGGCTACAATGGCTTCCACTTTCTGGGGCACATTGTGTCCGAGGGCTACGTAATCGAGGAAAACCAGCGGTTCGGCGCCCTGGGCCAGGACGTCGTTCACGCACATGGCCACGGCATCGATGCCGATGGTGTCGTGCTTGTCCAGGGCGAAGGCGATCTTGAGTTTGGTGCCCACACCGTCGGTGCCGCTCACCAGAATCGGCTCCTTGATGCCAAGGGAAGAAAGGTCAAACATGCCGCCGAAGGATCCGATGTTGCCCATAGAGCCCTTGCGGGACGTGGAGGCGACGTGCTGCTTGATGCGGCGGACCACCTCGTAACCGGCTTCCAGGTTGACACCTGCGTTTTCGTAAGACTTTGCCATATACTATTTATTATCTTGATACAAATCGGTCGGATACTGTCCCGTAAAGCAGGCCAGACAGAGATCGCTGCAGCCGAAGGAGGAGGCGCGGCTTCCCTCGGGGCTGATGTAGCCCAGGGTGTCGGCCCCGATCCGCCGGGCGGCTTCTTCCAGGCTGCGGCCGTTTCCACAAAGCAGTTCTTCCTTCGTGGGCGTATCCACGCCATAGAAACAGGGATGGGTCATCATCGGGCTGGCGATGCGCACATGAATTTCCTTGGCGCCCGCATTGCGCAGGATGTTGACGATTTTCAGGGAGGTCGTACCGCGGACGATGCTGTCATCCACCAGCACGATGCGCTTGCCGTTGACGATGCTGCGAACGGCGGAGAGTTTCATCACCACACCCTTTTCGCGCATTTCCTGCAGGGGCTGGATAAAGGTACGGGCCACGTAGCGGTTCTTGATGAGTCCCATTTCATAGGGAAGTCCGCTTTCTTCGGCGTACCCCATCGCGGCGCTCAGGCTGGAATCGGGCACGCCCACGACGATATCGGCATCGGCCGGGCATTCCCGGGCCAGGATACGGCCGCTCTCCATGCGGTAGGCGTGGACGTTGCAGCCGTCAATGTCGCTGTCGGGACGGGCGATGTAGATGTATTCCATGCCGCACATCATCCGGCGCTTGAACTGCGAATAGTCGTTGCTGCGAAGGCCCTTTTCGTCGATGGTTACGACTTCTCCGGGCTGGACGTCCCGCAGGAGCGTGGCGCCAATCAGTTCGAACGCGCAACTCTCGCTGCTGACGACATAGCCGTCGCCGAGCTGGCCGATGCACAGGGGCTTGATACCGTATTTGTCGCGGCAGGTGTAAATGCGGTTGCGAGTCATGATAATAAAGGCAAAACCGCCTTCCATCATGTTCAGAGCCCGGATGATGTTGATAATCCGGGCTTCGCTGTGTTCCTTCTTGATCAGGTTGGCGAGCAGTTCGCTGTCGGTGGAAGAGTGCAACAGAATCCCCCGGTTCTCCAGGAATTCCCGAATCTGCGGGCCGTTGACCAGGTTGCCGTCGCCTGCAATGCAGAGGTCCCCGCCCTTGTGATGGAAATACATGGGCTGGACGTTGTCCAGACCACCGCGGGCCGCATTGGCATACTGGGTGGTACCCACGCCGATATGCCCCTTGAGGGCGCTCAGGCGGTTCTCATTGAACACCTCACTGATCAGGCCGAGTCCCCGGTGATGCAGGTACTGTCCGTTCTCGTCGAAGACGGCGATGCCGGCTCCTTCCTGTCCGCGGTGCTGAAGACCGTGGAGACCGTAATAAATCACGGACGACGCCTTCTTGGCGCCGAAAACACCAAATACGCCCATCGCTTATTTCTTCAATCGTTCGTACACTTCCTTGTAACCGTCCACGATGTAGCCCAGATCCTGGCGGAAACGGTCTTTGTCGAGTTTCTTGCCCGTTTCGGCATCCCAGAGGCGGCAGCGGTCCGGGCTCAGTTCGTCGGAAAGGATAATCTGTCCGTCCGCCGTGCGGCCGAATTCAATTTTGAAATCGACGAGTTTGATGCCGGCGTCGGAAAAACGCTTGAGAAGTATCTCATTGATTTTCCGGGAGGTGGCATCAATGAACTTCAGTTCTTCATAACTCGCTAGTCCCAAGGCGACCGCCTGGTCGTCATTGATGAGGGGATCGTCGAGTTCGTCGCTGTTGTAACGGAAATCCACAATCACATTGGGGCATTTGACGCCTTCGGCGATGTTGAGCCGACGGGCCAGGCTTCCGGCGAACCAGTTGTGGACCACCACGACAATGTTGATCCAGACAATCTTGCGGCAGAGCTGCTCCGTGTCGCTGACCAGGCGGATGAAGTGGTTGTCAATTCCCTCCTTGCCCAGTTCTTCGAACAACATGGCGGAAATCTTGTTGTTGTAGGCACCGATGCCTTCAAAGCGGGCCCGCTTGATGTTCTTGTAGGCGGTCGTTACATCTTTGTAGCGGATGATGACCTTGTCCGGATCCTGCGTCGCGTAGATTTGTTTTTCGTTGCCGTCGTAGAGCAACTCGGTTTTGCTAAGGTTCTCCATATATTATTTAAGGGTTCCGTTGCGGAAATACTCGACCGCGTTGGCGAACAGCGGCTGGTCCAGTTCTTCCTCTATATTCTTGAATACATTGTTCTCGTAACGTTCCGTATGGCCCATCTTGCCGAGAATCTGGCCATTCGGGCTGATAATACCCTCAATGGCATAGTTGGATCCGTTGGGGTTGTACGGGGATTCCATCGTAGGCTCTTCCGTGACCGGGTTGACGTAGCGGAAGGCTACCTGCCCGTTCTCGAAGAGTTCGCGGGCAAGTTTTTCGCTGACCGTAAACTTGCCTTCTCCATGACTGACCGCAATGGTGTGCAAATCGCCTTTCTTGAAGCCTTTGAGCCAGGGAGAGGCGGTCGTGGCCACGCAGGTCGTCACCATCTGGGAGATGTGGCGGTTGATATCGTTGCGGAAGAGGGTCGGAGATTCCTTGGTCACGCAGCCCGTCTTGCCATAGGGCAGCAGACCGCTCTTGACCAGGGCCTGAAAACCGTTGCAGATACCCAGAATCAGTCCCCCGCGCTCCAGCAGGCCGTCAATGGCTTTGGAAACCCGCTCGTTGCCGATGACGCTCGCGATGAACTTGCCGCTGCCGTCGGGTTCGTCACCGGCGGAAAATCCGCCGCAGAACGCCAGGATGTGGCAGGCATCGATGTTCTTGCACATGTCGTCAATGGAGGAAAGCACGTCCTCCGGGGTCAGGTTGCGGAACACGCCCAGTTTGACCTCGGCGCCGGCCTTGCGGAACGCCTTGGCCGTATCGTAATCGCAGTTGGTTCCCGGGAAAACGGGCAGATAGGCTATCGGATGCTCTACGGGCGCTCCTTTGTACTTCAAGGCTTTGCGCTCTTTCACCTCCTTCAAGCCTTTCGGCATGATATCCTTCGTGGATGCTTCGGCGACGGGCGGATAGACTTTCGCATACCGGCTCTCGTAGGCCTCATACAAAGCGCTTGAAGAGACTTTTTCGCCGTTGATCAGGAGATAGCCGTCCTCCCCTCCCGTCACGCTTCCCAGGCGGATGGCTGCGGGAAAGTCGAGTTCGTTCTCGCATTCCACGACCATGGAACCATAGGAGAGGCCGAAGAGGTCGTTTTCGTCCACCTGCACGTCTACGCCGAAGAGGTTGCCCATCGCCATCTTGCTCAGGGCCTCCGCTACGCCGCCAAAGCCGACGGACCAGGCGGAAACGATGTTGCCGCAGGAAATCTGGCTTCCCACATAGTCCCAGGCCGTTTTGAGTGCGTCCGTATCCGGCATATAATTGGCCAGCGGGGCCACTTTGATCAGGTAGAGGTGATTCCCCTCCCACTTGAGTTCGGGAGAAATGACTTTGCCGGCATGTGCGGTCGTCACACCGAAAGCCACGAGGGTAGGAGGAACGCTGATGTCCTCGAAGGTGCCGCTCATGGAGTCCTTGCCACCGATGGAGGGAAGGCCGAGGGCGACTTGCATTTTCAAGGCACCGAGCAGGGCGGACAGCGGCTTGCCCCAGCTGTGGGGATCGTCGCTCATCCTTTCAAAATATTCCTGGTAGGAGAAACGCATCTTCGACCAGTCGCCGCCGGCGCACACCACCTTGGTGCAGGCCTCGACCACCGCGTAGGCGGACGCGTGATAGGGACTCCAGCGGGCCAGGGCGGGATTGTAACCGAACGCAAGGATACTGGCGGTGTCGGTGTAGCCGTCCGTGGGCAGTTTCTGGACGGAAGCCTGCGTCTCAGTGGTCTGCAGGACGCCGCCGTAGGGCATCAGCACGGTCGAACGGCCGATGGTGGCGTCGAACATTTCCACGAGGCCTTTCTGGGAGGCTACGTTGGGACTGCCCATGCAGGCGGCCATCTTTTCTTCGAGGGAAGCGCCCTCGTAGTTGCGCGCAAACGGATTTTCGTCCTTGACGGCCGCAATGCAGGCGCGGGAATAGTGCTTGGCGCCGGCGCTGTCAATGAATTCGCGGGAAAGGTCGCAGACCACTTCATCGCCTTTGAACATGCGCATACGGCCTTTGTCGGTCACATAGGCCACTTCCGTCACCTCGATATTGTCGCGACGGCAGTATTCCATCATCTTTTCCTTGTCGGAGGCTTCCACCACCACGGCCATTCGCTCCTGGCTTTCGCTGATGGCGAGTTCGGTAGCATTCAGACCGCTGTATTTGGTCGGCACGCGGTCCAGATAGATATCCAGTCCCGGTGCCAGTTCGCCGATGGCGACACTCACGCCGCCGGCGCCGAAGTCGTTGGACTTCTTGATGAGGCGCGTCACTTCCGGACGGCGGAAAAGACGCTGGAGTTTGCGCTCTTCGGGGGCGTTACCCTTCTGCACTTCGCTGGAGCAGGTCTCGATGGACTGTTCCGTGTGCTCTTTGGAAGAACCGGTGGCTCCCCCGATGCCGTCACGGCCGGTGCGGCCGCCCATCAGCAGGATCACATCCCCGGGAGCGGGGCTTTCACGGCGTACGGCGGAAGCTTTCACGGCGCCTACGACGGCACCGATTTCCAGACGTTTGGCCACATAGCCGTCGTCGTAGATTTCCCGCACGTGGGTGGTGGCGAGGCCGATCTGGTTGCCATAAGAAGAATAGCCGGCGGCCGCCTTGCGCGAAATGACGCTCTGCGGCAGTTTGCCAGCACGCGTCTGATCCACCGGAAGCAGAATATCGCCGGCACCGGTCACGCGCATGGCCTGATAGACATAGGCACGGCCGGAAAGCGGGTCGCGAATGGCGCCGCCCAGACAGGTCGAAGCACCGCCGAACGGTTCGATTTCCGTGGGGTGGTTGTGGGTCTCGTTCTTGAACTGGAGCAGCCATTTCTCGGTCTGTCCGTCCACGTCCACATCCACGAAAATGCTGCAGGCGTTGTTCTCCTCGCTGACCTCCATATCGTCGAGTTTCCCGATTTTGCGGAGATAGCGGGAACCGATGGTCGCCAGCTCCATCAGGCAAAGGCTCTTGCCTTCCCTTCCGAGGGCTTTGCGGATATCGTGGAAGGCACCCAACTGGCTTTCTATTTCTTCCTTGAGGAACGAATCATCGATTTTGATCTCGGTCAGTTCGGTGGTAAAGGTCGTATGGCGGCAGTGGTCGCTCCAGTAGGTGTCGAGAATGCGGAGTTCCGTCTCGGTCGGGTTGCGGCCCTCTTTCGTGAAATAGTTCACCACTTCGCCCAGGTCGTCGGCATTCATCGCCAGGCCCCATTGCTTGCAGAACGCGGCATAATCCTCCTTCTTCAAATCGAGGAAACCGGCCATGTCGGCGAGCGGCTTGACGTCCGCTTTTTCCGCAAAGGAAAGCTTTTCGAGGTCCTTGGGACGGGACTCGACGGCGTTAATGTAGTACTTGCGGATCTTTTCGAGATCGCTCTCGGGAAGGTCATCGTCGAAAATCAGCAGGCGGGAAGAGCGGATGCGGATATCGGCGTGGGGATCGATCAAGTGGACGCAGTCCACGGCGGAAGAAGCCCGTTGGTCGAACTGACCGGGAATGTACTCCACCGCCAGGTATTTCTTGCCCGTCAAATCGCAGCTTTCCGTGACGGTATCGGTCACGGTCTCGCCGAATACGGTGTATTTGCTCTTTTCAAGCAGTTCGTCGCTGAAGCCGTCCAGATCGTACACGTTCAGAAGACGCAGGTCTTTCAGCTTGAGGGACAGGTTTTCGTTGAATTATTTTTTCAGACTGCCGGCTTCCACCTGGAAGCGGGGTTCTTTTTCGACATAGATTCTGCGAGCCATGGGATCAGAGTTGGGCGGACAATACTTTTTCGGCCTGTTTGCGGCGGAATGCCAGCAATTTTTCTTCGAGGGACTTGTCGGTCAGTGCAAAGATGCTGACGGCAATCAGAGCCGCATTCTTGGCGCCGTCGATGGCGACGGTCGAGACCGGAATGCCGGAAGGCATCTGCACCATGGAAAGCAGGGAATCCAGTCCGCCGAGGGCTTTGCTGCGGATAGGAACACCGATGACCGGCAGAATGGTCTGCCCGGCGGCGACACCCGCAAGGTGGGCGGCTCCGCCCGCACCGGCGATAATCACGCCGATTCCCCTTTCCTTCGCCGAGGTGACATACGCGCTGAATTCCGCGGGGGTGCGGTGGGCGCTGTACACCTTCTTTTCGTATTCGACACCGAAATCATCCAAAACATCACAAGCGCCCTTCATTACTTCCCAGTCGCTTGTGGAACCCATTACTACTGCTACTTTCATAATCTAAAAAATGAAGTGCCAATTTAACGGATTTTTTCCGCTTGACAAAAAAGCGGAGCGGGATTTTATCAACATTTTTTTCAACAACTCCGAAGGAGGTAACGAAGTTGCAAAAGCGTCTTGGTCCGACCGGGAACAACCTGCACGCTTTCATCGATCCGCCAGCCCACAAGAGCCCGTACGTGGGCGCACTCCGGGTCGGTTTCAGAGCCTTCTGCAGGAGCGAGTACCCGGGCGTCCTCTTTGTCAAAAAGATCGAAATGCAGGTCGGTGAAAAGGTCGCTGAGTTTTTTGCGTTTTCCGTCCATGCCCAGGGGCTTCATCCAGTCCCCCTCCCGCCAGGGACGCAGTTCCCATTTCGCAGGAAGCGCATCTGCATCAAGCCGCGTCGTTCCCTCAGGGGTTTTGTGGGGCGTTCCTTCCTCCCACGGCATCGTGACCACCTCCGGCTCCCGGACACGGTAGCCGTTGCGGCGGAAACGAAGCAGGGATCCACATTGGAGCATTCTCCCCTCCTCGGAAAGGAAAAGCCTCCCTTCCGGGTTTTCCTCCTTGGCAACGGAAAGGACATCCTCCAGGATAGCCGGGGAGAAACCGTACATACGCAGCAGGCGGAAGACCAGTTCTCCTTCGGTATGAGGAAGCATCCGGGACATATCGTACACATAATCCCGGCAGTTTTCGTCTGCGGCCGGAAAACGAATCCCCTGCGATGAGACGTCCGCGAAGGAAAGTGCCCGCCCGGCCAAAACGTCAAGCGCATCCGCGCTCCGGGTAAAGTTTTCCGCATCCCGGCAGAGGGTTCCCACCACTAAAGGATTGATTTCGCCAAGAATTGGTAATACTTTGTTTCGTAGAATATTACGTTGGAACACCAACTCGGCGTTCGACGCATCCTCCCGGTAGGGAATCCCACGCTCCCGGACATAGTTCTCAATCGCTTCGCGGGAATAGGAAAGCATGGGGCGAAGGATTGCCAAGGCGGCTGTTCCCTGCCGACCCTCCAGACGGCTTTCGGCCGCCATCCCGCGTGCCCCCTCGAGGCCGCAGCTCCGCAGCAGATGCAGAAGCAGGGTTTCCGCCTGGTCCTGGGCGTGATGCGCCACCGCGACGGCCTCGTAGCCCTGCTCGCTGCACAAACGGGCAAAAAAACCATAACGCAGTTCCCGGGCCGCCATTTCCAGGCTCAGTTTGTGTTCCGCGGCATAGGCCCGGGTATCGAAGTCCGTCCCGAAGTAGGGCAACCCCATTTTTTTCGCCCAGGCCTGCACCAGGGCGGCATCTTCATCACAGTCGCCCGGACGCAGGTGAAAATTGCAATGAGCGATTCCGAGAACTGCATCCCGGAACCGCTCAAAGCCTTTGATAGACTCCCCTCTTGCCGCTCGCAGCGAAAGATCCGACATTGTCATCGAATCCTTCCCGCCGCTGACCGCAAGGAGGATTTTCATTTTTTACTTGTTGGCGATTTTGTAGGTCAGGCCGATACCGACCATTTCCTTCCACTGTACGCGCTTTCTCTCGGACCCCTTCGTGCCCTTGCTGTCGGGAATCATCACATTGTCGTCGTAGATCATATTGGTGATGAGGCTCAGGGAGATGTACTTGGTGAAGGTATACTCGAGACGGTTGTCCCAGGTAATACGGTAGCAACCCTTTTCAGGATCTTTGTTGCCCCACATCAGGTAATCGGTGAAAGCGGCAATCTGGCCGGTGTATTTGAAGCGGTCGTTGACAACCACCTTGAAATCCATCTTCAGCTGGGCACCGAGTTCGAAACGGGCGGCCTGATACCAGGTACCCATGTTCCAAAGCGCCGCCTCGGATTCTTCCTTGGTCGCGGCTGCCTCATAGGCGGCTTTGGCCTGGTTGTAGGCGGAGGTAGGATCGTCGGCAACCCGTTCGTCAGCCAGTTTCATACCATAGGACTTACGCAGCTGCGGGTCGTCCACGATGACGAAGCTGCCGGTCAGGGGGGCGAAGTTCAGGCTGAACCAACTGGTCGGGGTCCAGTCAATACCAAGGGCGAGGGTCGTGTAGGCAGGGGCGATGAAATTGGATTTCAGTACGCGGGCACGTTTCCAGGCCTGGACCTGATCCGACTTGGAAAGCTGCTCCAGATCAGTTGCGGGAGTATCCGTCCCTTCCGCGTTGTACTGACCGATGATATCCGCACCCGGCGTCTTGTAGTCGAAACCTTTAGCGAACTGGCTCTTGAAGTCGTAGGCGGCGGAAACGGCCAGGTTCGGGGCTACGGTGTAGCCGAATTTGGTCTCAAAGTAGATGCGGTCGTCGCTCTTCTGGAGAATGGGCTTGGAAGAAGCATAGAGGAAACCGAAATCCAACTGGAGACGGTTGTTCCAGAAAATGGCGTCCTTCTTGTAGTTGGCGTTGGCGTCGATGAAGGCGCGCAGGGTGTGCGAATATTCGTCGCCACCGGCCGCCCAGTTCTGCAGGAACGTACCGCCGTAGTTCAGGGCGCCGTTGAAGTCGAGATACCAGAACTCGGAGGGAGCCGGTTTGGCGGGCACCACGGGTTCGGAAGCGGCAATGTCAGAGGCATTCTGCGCGGCAGGATCTTCCTGGGCGTTCGCGGCGAAGCAAACGAACATCGTCGCGGCAAGAATAAACAACTTTTTCATATAGGTTTAGTTAATAGTTTAATTATCAATTTAATAAGAAATTGCAAAAATCACGCGGCGATGGGAAGGCTTTCCGCTGTAGATACACTTTCCTTCCTCCTCGCACACATAGGAATCCATCGGGATACAGCGGATGGTCGCCTTGGTCTCCTCCTTGATTTTCTCCTCCGTCTCGGCCGTTCCGTCCCAGTGGCAGAGCAAAAAACCGCCCTTCTGGATTTCGGTCTTGAACGTCTCCCAGTCGTCGCACTTGCGTACGTTCGCATCGCGGAATTGAAGCGCCTTGTTGTAGATATTCTCCTGGATCTCGTCCAGCAGTTTCACCACGGCGGGGGCAATCCCCTCCAGGCTCATCAATTCCTTGCTCAGCGTGTCGCGGCGGGCCACTTCCACCGTGCCGGCTGCCAGATCGCGCGGACCGATGGCCATGCGTACGGGTACGCCCTTGAGCTCCCACTCGGCGAACTTGAATCCCGGACGCAGCGTGTCGCGGCTGTCAATCTTGACCGAAACACCGGAGGCTTCGAGTTCTTTCTTGACGCTTTCCATCTTTTCGAGAATGGCGGACCGTTCCTCGGGGGTCTTGTAAATGGGCACCATCACCACCTGAATCGGCGCAAGTTTCGGAGGCAGGACGAGACCGTTGTTGTCGCCGTGTGCCATAATGAGCGCACCCATCAGACGGGTAGAAACGCCCCAGGAGGTCGCCCAAACATATTCCTGCTGGCCTTTGTTGTTGGTGAACTGCACCTCGAAACTCTTGGCGAAATTCTGGCCGAGGAAATGGGAGGTACCCGCCTGCAGGGCCTTTCCGTCCTGCATCATTGCCTCAATGGTCATCGTGTCCAAGGCCCCCGCGAAACGCTCGTTCGGACTCTTGTGGCCTACCACGACGGGCAGGGCCAGGGTATTGCGCGCAAAATCGGCATATACGCCCACCATTTCCAGCGCTTTTGCCTGCGCCTCCTCGGCGGTCGCATGGGCGGGGTGCCCCTCCTGCCAGAGGAATTCGGACGTACGCAGGAAAAGCCGAGTACGCATTTCCCAGCGGACGACGTTGCACCACTGATTGCAAAGAATCGGCAGGTCGCGCCAGGAGGTAATCCAGTTCTTATAGGTATTCCAGATAATCGTCTCGGAGGTGGGCCGAACGATGAGTTCTTCTTCGAGCTTGGCGGAGGGATCCACGACCACGCCCTTCCCGGAAGGATCGTTCATCAGGCGGTGGTGCGTCACCTCGGCGCATTCCTTGGCGAATCCGGCCACATGCTCGGCTTCGCGGCTGAAGAAGGATTTCGGGATAAACAACGGGAAATAGGCGTTCTGCACCCCCGTTTTCTTGAACATGTCGTCCAGCACGCGCTGCATTTTTTCCCAAATCGCATAGCCGTAGGGTTTGATGACCATACAGCCGCGAACGGCGGACTGCTCGGCCAGGTCGGCTTTCACTACGAGATCGTTGTACCACTGGGAATAGTTGTCATCCCTGTCGGTCACTTCTTTCGCCATAACTTCCTTTGTTTTTTCAAAAAATCTTCTTAACATTGTGCCGTGGAAGCCGTCGAACAGACAAAGTCTGAAAAATGACCCCGAAACGGCACGGGAATTGCCTGCAAAGGTAGAAAAAAATTATGAAAAGAAGGCTTATAATTTTAGCGAGCATCCCTCTGCTGCTCAGCGCCTGCGGAATCAGCCTGAACCTCTCCCAGGAAGGCAACGCTTTCGCAGACGGCATCTATGCCGGAGGGGCCGGCTACAGGCAAGCCGCTCCGGAGGAAGAAAGTACTCCGCTTCGCAGTTATTCCGAGTTTCCCGAGACCCTCAATCTCAGCGGCGTGACCTTCGTCGTGGTGCCTTACAGCGTTTGGTGCAGCCGCTACTGGTATCCGCATTCTTATTATTTCGGAGCCCCCTGGCATCCCTACCACTGGTACCGTCCGTGGGCTTGGGATGACCCTTGGTATCGGGATAGCTGGTTCGCTTGGTACGGTCCCCGCTACTATGGTCCGGGTCCCTGGTATGGCTGGTACGGTCCCCGTCCTTATCTCCATCCGTACAGACCGTATCGCCCCAGCCATCACGGCTACCATCCTGCCCCCGTCCGTCCGTCCGGTCCTTCCCATTACAGCCCGGGCCCCCGCTCGCAAGGCGGCATCGGCCATTCCTCTTCCGGCCACCGCAGCGGTTCCGTCGGCGGCAGTTCGCATAGCAGTCATTCTTCCGGCGGCGTCTATTCCGGAAGTCCCCGCAGTAGCAGCAGTTTCGGCGGCAGTTCGCACAGCAGCCATTCTTCCGGCGGCTCTTATAGCGGCGGTCATTCCGGAAGCTCGCACAGTGGAGGCTCTTTCAGCGGCGGTTCCGGCCACAAGAGCCGTTACTAGGCCCTTTGCTCTTTATTGAAAAAGAACAACACGATGAAAACGAAACGATTTCTTCTCCTGGCAGGATCTGTGTTCCTGTCTCTTTCCGCCCCGGCGCAGACGCTGAGCGAAGGCCTCAATTACGCCCGCATCGACTATGTCGGCACGGCCCGAACCCTGGCCATGGGCAACGCCTTCACCGCCCTTGGCGGCGATTTGGGGTCCATCGTGCTCAACCCGGCCGGCAGCGCCACCGCCGGATTCAGCCAGTTCTCGATTACCCCCGGTTTCGATTTGAGCGTCTCCCGCAGTCAGGGAACGCTCTCCCCCGGGCAGAGCACCCCGGAACTCTTTGCCACGGCCTCCAACGCCAATCAGGCGGCGTTTATGGTCCCCAACGGCGGATTTATGCTGAACTTCCGCACGAATAGCTCCGTACTCCAGGGCGTCAGCATCGGCCTGGTCTCTTCGATGACCCACAGTTTCAACAATAGGGCTACGGCGTATGAATCGGCAAACACCGTCAGTTCCTGGCTGCGTTCCGTCGCCCAGAGCGCGACCGACCGGAGGATTGACTACCGCGAAATGGACAAGGGTTATGACTGGGCCTTCCCGTTCGACGTCTTTCTGGGCTATAAAACCGATATGATTTCCACCATCCGGGACCAGGTCGACCGTTACGCGGCCGTCACCGAAGTGGTGGAAGAAGACGGTAGCGGTGGATACCGCACCAAGCCCCGACCCGACGGCTCGCTGAGCCAGGCCTGGTCGCGTGAGGTCACCGGCAGCCGCAACGACTGGATCATCAACCTCGGCTTCAACTTCCTGAACAAAGTATTCTTCGGCGCCAACCTCGGCATTGTTTCCCTCTCGATGCGTTACAACGACGCCATTAAGGAAGCCGCCGTTGACCCCTCCAAATATGTCACGCATTTCGTGATTGACGGGACGGATTACTATCCCCAGTGGCGGGAAGCCAAGTACGATTATAATCTGAACGCGAGCGGGGTCGGCGTATATGGCAAGTTCGGCATCCTGGTCGTCCCCGTCGAGTATCTGCGCGTAGGCCTTACGTGGCAGACGCCCATGACCCTAAAAATCTCCGAGCGCTTCGGCGCCACGGCCGTGAACACCTTCAACGACCGCCTTTTCGGCGGCACGTCCTCTCTTTCCGACTATCGGAATGAATTCCGCCTGTGGACGCCTTCCCGTTTCAGCGTGGGCCTGGCCGGCGTCATCCTCAAACGCATCGTCATCAGCGGCGACTACGAGGTCTGCAATTACGGCAGGATGTCTTTCAAGGCGCAGAACTCGCTGTATGACAACGAGTGGGCGGCGCTCAATCAGGAAGTAAAGACCGGCGCCAGTTTTTCCCACAACTTCCGTCTGGGTATCGAGGGACGCCTGACCGACCTTTTTGCCCTGCGGGCCGGAGCCAACCTGCTGACCACCCCCGAAGTCTATACCGATGAAAACAACGGCCACTCCACCCGCCATCCCATGAACTGGTTCAAACACGGTTGGAAGACCTTCAGTTTCGGTGCGGGTTATACGGGAACGGGCAGTTTCTTTGCAGATTTGGCTGTGGCCGCAAAGATTGCTCCCACCGAATATTTCTATCCCTACGCCGACCTCCACAACGCGAGCGGCGGCGTGGCCGTTCCGGCTCCCGAGATTGCCATCAAGAACACCCTCTGGACCTTCCTGCTGACCGTCGGCTGGCGATTCTGATGGTCCCGGTGCCGCTTCAGGCTACATGCATTCCGGCGAGAACGTTCAGGCTGTCCGGCCCTTCGTTGAAGAGCAGATCCACGACGGAAAGGCCCTCGGTAAAACCGAATTTCGAAGAAAAAATCTGATAATAAGGCTCCCCTACCGCATACAGGGGGGCCTTTTTCGGACTCAGGCGGGTGCGCAGATCAAGCATTGAGGCGGCTTCTTCGGCCGCTTCGGAAAGGACATCCGTTTCCGGCCGGTAATCCGCGCTGTCTTCCACCACGGCGGGCAGATGCAGTTTTTCCAGCAGATAGTCCAATAGGCGCCGGTTCAAGTCATAGAGCAGCACTTCGCGGCTTTCCAGAATGTCGAAAAGACCGTCGCGGTAGTGCTCGAAGAAAGCGGAAGAACCGTACGCGGTAGAAAGGGCGTTCTCATGCAGGTGCACCCAGGGTGTGGAATAATCCACTTCCACCTCCCGGATGGGAATGTGCGGGGAAGTATGCCGGATGGGAACGAGCAGATTTTCCCGCCCCGAGGCGGAGAGAATCGTACAGCGATTGCGCCAGCTTTGCTTGCGGTAGTTCTCGCAGGCTTCCAGCACGAGACGGGCGGGCGCGATTTCCCCCTCGAGGGAAGCGTCCTTAGCGATGGCCGCAAAATAGTCCAGCGGCGGAAGATAAGCGGTGGAAAGGAGCAGGGACATCAGTCAAGGTCGCCCTTGATGACATTGGGTCCCATGCCCTTGACGATACCCCGTTTGGAATTGGCGATAAACTTCAGGATGGTATCCTTTTCCTCGCTGGGCGCAAAACCGATTTCAATCTTGGCGCAGGCGTCGGAAACGTTCATCCCGCTGTTGTAGATCATATCGTACATATCCTTGATGTCGCGGATCTGCTCGGTGGTGAAACCGCGGCGGCGCAGACCGACGATATTGACGCCGGCATAAGAGATGGGATCGCGGCCGCAAAGGGAATAGGGCGGGATGTCCTTGTTGATTTTGCTGCCGCCGCTGACCATCGCGTGCTTGCCGATCTTGCTGAACTGGTGCGCGACGCTGCCGCCGCCCAGGATGGCCCAGTCATCGACTTCCGTCTCTCCGGCGATACCGACATAACTCACGAGGATGCAGTGGTTACCCACCTTGCAGTCGTGAGCCACGTGGGTGTAGGACATCAGCAGGACGTCGTCCCCAATCTGCGTCACGCCCTTCCCGCTGGCCTTCGTGCCGCGGTTGATGGTTGCGCACTCACGGATGTTGACGCGGTTGCCGATTTTCACCCAGGTCACCTCACCGTCGAACTTCAGGTCCTGCGGGATGGCACCTACGACGGCTCCGGGAAACACGCAGCAGTCCTCCCCCATTTCCACATAGTTGAAAATGGTGGCGTGGGGCAGAATCTTGCAGCGGGGACCGATTGTGACGAACTCGTCGATATAGGCGTAGGGGCCCACCTCGACATCCTCGGCGAGGACGGCATTGGGATGGACCGTAGCAAGGGGATGAATCTTAGCCATGGCTATTTTTTGTTTTCAAGGATCATTCTCGCAACCTGCGAATTCACGAAGTGTCCGGTCTTGACGGCCTTGACCTCCGCTTTCAGGAAACCGCCGCAGAGGCGAAGGTCGCCCAGCAGGTCGAGCATCTTGTGGCGGGCGCACTCGTTTTCGAAACGAAGGGCCATGTTGTCCAGATACCCAACGCCCGTGTAGGCGGGAACGGGAATCGAAAGGCCCTGACAAAGCGCCTCGACCCGCTCTCTGGGCACCGGATGTTCGACAATGACAATGGCGTTGTCGATATCTCCGCCCTTGATCAGGTTGTTCTTGTAGAGGTATTCGATTTCGTGGAAAAAGACGAAGGTGCGGCAGGGAGCAATCTCCTTCGCATAATCCAGGGACGGCGTCCAGCTGGCATCCTGAATGCCGACTACCTGTGAGCCGAAATCCACGTGGATGGCATAGGACGGCTCCTTTTCGGTCGGGGTGACCGTCACTTTGATGCCTTTTACCGCGTCTTCGTAGACGATTTCACGGGAAAGTTCAATGTATTTGCGCTCTGCGTTCTGCGTGGCGATGCCGCCTTTGACAATGGCCTCGCAATAAGGCTTGGCGCTGCCGTCCAGAATGGGAATTTCCTCATTGTCGAGGGAGATGAGGGCGTTGTCGATGCCCAGTCCCGTGAGGGCGGAAAGAATATGTTCGACCGTGATGACGTTGACGCCGTTTTGCGTGAGCGTGGTGCTGCGGGCCGTGTTGGAGACGTTGACCGCGAGCGCATCCACAAAAGCATCGGGACCGAGGTCGCTGCGAAGGAAACGGATGCCGCTGCCTTCCGCTGCGGGCGAAATTGTCATACGGGCCACTTTGCCCGTATGCAGGCCTTTGCCTTCGAAAGAACAGGGTTGGACTAAGGTTCTTTCTTTCATATCCGGTCAGATTCTTCTAAAATTTCGCAAAGGTAATGATTATTTTTGATTTGTGCGCCCGCTTTTTCGAAACTGTACGTAAGCGCGCAGAAATTCTCCGTGTTCAAAGCCCGGATTGCCCTGGAAGGCTTTGCCTTCTTCGGTTACGGATTTGATGAGCGAACTCTTGGCGGCGACCATCGTCCGGTCTGCAATCTGCAAGTGTCCGGAAATGCCCACCTGGCCTGCCAGGGTGCAGTTTTTCCCGATCTTGGACGAACCGGCAATGCCCGTCTGGGCGCAGATGACCGTGTTCTCCCCTACCTCGACATTGTGGGCAATCTGCACGAGGTTGTCGATCTTGGCCCCCTTGTGGATAATTGTGGAACCTATCTGGGACTTGTCCACCGTCGTGTTGGCACCGATTTCCACATCATCCTCAATGACGACGTTGCCGGTATGCTCGATTTTCTTGTAGGTCCCGTCCGGCTGCGGAGCGAAACCGAAGCCGTCCCCGCCGATGACCACACCCGCCTGCAGGATCACCCGGTCGCCAATCACGCTGCCCGAATAAATCTTCACGCCGGGATAAAAGATGCAGTATTTGCCGATGGTGACATTCTCGCCGATATAGACCTGGGGATAGATTTTCGTATAATCCCCTACCGTCGAATGGCTGCCGATGTAACTCTGGTCGCCGACATAGACTTTTTTGCCGAGGCTGGCGCTCATCTTGACGACGCAATGGCTGCCGCGGTAGCGTTTGTAGGCGCGTTTCTGCTCCGATGCATATTCCAGCAGGGAGGCGACCGCACTGTAGGCGTCTTTCACGCGAACGAGCGTAGCCTCTACGTGCTGCGAAGGCTCGAAACTCTCGTTCACGATAATGACGGTAGCCTTGCTGGTATAAACGTATTTTTCGTACTTGGGGTTGGCAAAGAAACAGATGGCACCCGGTTTCCCGCTTTCGATACGGGCGAAGGTTTTGACAACGGCCTGGGGATCTCCGTCTACGCGGCCGCCGAGGATTTCAGCGATTTTTTCGGCTGTCAGTTCCATTTACACGCTATTTTTCTTCAAAAATATGCATTTTCGTGCATATATTAAAAATAATTGTTACCTTTGCAGCGATTACATGAGGGGACGGGCGGTCCCCTTATTTTGTACCCGTAACCGAACCGGCAATGAACATTATCGAGATTAAGGATGCAATAGAGGAGGAAATCGTTGCACGCGGATGGTTTTTTGTGGACCTTACCGTCAGCAAGGACAACGATGTCTGCCTGAGCCTCGAAGCCCGCAAGGGCAACTTTGGTCTGGACGACTGCGCGGCCGTTTCCGCACTGTTCGAGGCGGCTTTTGACCGTGAAAAGGAAGACTACTCCCTCACCGTCTCTTCCGCCGGACTGGACCAGCCTTTCAAGGTCCCGCAGCAGTTTGAAAAGGCTGTGGGGGACAAGGTGGAAGTATCCCTCAAAGGAGGAAAACGGCTGGTAGCCAAGCTCGAAGCCTACGACGGGCAAAGCATCACGCTTCGCTATGAAAGCCTTGAAAAGCCCGAAGGAAGCAAGAAGAAAGTCCGTATCGAAAAATGCGAGAACTTCCCGCTCGATCAGGTCAATGCCGTCAGGCCCTATGTTGAATTTGAATAACTAAACAATAACAATGGAAGCAAAAACCGACCTTAAAGACGCGTTTGCGGAATTCAAGAAACAGAAGAATATCGACCGCAACACGATGATGGGTGTGCTGGAGGATGTGTTCAAGACCCAGCTCGCCAAGACCTATGGCAGTGCCGACAACTTTGACGTGATTGTCAACGTGGACCGCGGCGACTGCGAGATTTACCAGACGTTCGAAGTGGTGGACGAGGTGGAAAACCCGGTCACCCAGATTACCGTCGAACAACTCAAGGCAATGGGCGAAGACGACTTCGAGGTCGGTGACGAGTACGTCAAGAAACTCTCGATGGCCGATTTCGGCCGCAGGGGCATCCTGAACCTTCGCCAGAACCTCCAGGGCCGCATCATGGACATCGAGCGGGCCAACCTCTACAACGCCTACCTCGCCAAGAAGGGCCAGCTCGTCACGGGCGAAGCCTACCAGTCCTGGAACAAGGAAGTGCTGATCCTCGATGAGGACCACAACGAACTGCACCTCCCCAAGAGCGAGCAGATTCCCGGCGAGCACTTCAAGAAGGGCGACGTCATCCGCGCCATCATCAAGGACGTGGAGATGAAAAACAACTCCACCCCCTACATCGTGCTGTCCCGTACCTCCGACGAATTCCTCGAGCGCCTCTTCGAGCAGGAGGTTCCCGAAATCTACGACGGCCTGATCACCATCAAGAAAGTCGTCCGTATCCCTGGTGAGCGCGCCAAAGTGGCCGTGGAAAGCTACGACGAGCGCATCGACCCCATCGGCGCCTGTATCGGTGTCAAGGGTGCCCGTATCATCGGCATCGTCAAGGAACTCCGCAACGAGAACATCGACGTAATCCAGTGGACCTCCAATACCCAGCTGCTCATTCAGCGCGCCCTCAATCCTGCGAAGATTTCTTCCATCGTGATGGATCCCGAGGAGGACAAGATCAAGGTGTATATGCATCCCGACGAGGTCAAGAAAGGTATCGGCAAGGGCGGCTGCAACATCCGTCTGGCCGGTATGCTCGTGGGCAAGGAAATCGAGGTCTGGAGAGACGTGCCCGCCAGAGGGGACGAGGAAGAGGACGACGTGCTGCTGAGCGAGTTTTCCAATGACAACGCCGACAACGAAGAATACGGCAACGGCATCGACCAGTGGATCATCGAGCGCCTGCAGGCCATCGGCTGCGACACCGCCAAGAGCGTGCTCGCGCAGAGCCCCGAAGACATTGCCCGCAGGGCCGACCTGGAAGATGAAACCGTTGCGGAAGTGTTTGACATTCTCCGCGCTGAATTTGAAGACTAGAATATATGGGTGTTATCAGCATTAGAATCAGTAAATTAGCCAAGGAATACAACATTGGCATGGGGACCCTCATCGAGTTTCTCAAGAAATGTGGAGAAACGGTCGAGGAAGGGAATCCGAATGCCAAGATAGACCTCTCCGATGAGGTCCAGGGCAAGTTGGCCGCCGAATTCGGCGTCGAGCAGAGAGCCAAGCAGGAAGCCGACAAGACGGTCATCAAGTATAAGGAAATCATCGAAAGCGCCGGCCGCAAGAAGGAAGACGCGGAAGAAGATGAAGCGGGCCGCGAGGTGGTCATCAAGACCTCCACGCTCGGTGCGAAAGCAACTCCCGCCAAGACGGAGCCGGCTGCACCGAAGAAGGAAGAGCCCGCTCCTGCCCCGAAAGTTGAAAAGAAGCCGGAACCCGAAAAGAAAGCCCCCGAAGCGCCGAAAGAGGAAAAGAAACCGGCGGCGCCCGGCTTGAAGATTACCGGCAAGATCGATCTCGACCAGGTCGGCAAGACGACCAAGAAGGTGGAAGCGGCCCCTGCAAAGGAGGAAGTCTCCCCCGCCCCGAAACCTGCCGCCGAGCCTGTCGAAGCGCCCAAAGCCCCCGAGGCCCCGGCTGTCGAGCCTGTAGAAGCCGAGCCCGTGGAAGAGCCCCAGGTTCGCGAAAGCAAGATTGAGGTGCCCAAGCTCAGTGGACCGAAGGTCACCGGCAAGATCGACCTCAGCCAGTTCGCCGCTCCCAAGAAAAAGAAACGCGAACGCGTCGGAGGCGGCCGTGTGGACATCACGAAGGTGGCCACCGAAAACGTTCCTTCCCACAAGGAAGGCCGGCGCAATGAGCCCCAGCCCGAACGTGGCGGCAAACGTCGTCGCGGAGGTGAAAAGCTCAAACCCGTGCTGACCGCCGCGCAGGAGGAAGAGATGCAGAAGGAGATCCAGAAGCAGATCAAGGAAACCTACGCGAAGATGAACGAAGGCAAGAACAAGAATGCCTTCGGCGCCAAATACCGCAAGGAAAAACGCGAAGCCGCCGCCAACAAGATGCAGGAGGAGATGGAGCAGGCGGAGATGGAGAAGAAGGTGCTTAAGGTCACGGAATTCGTGACGGTGAACGACCTCGCCACCTTGATGAACAACACGCCCGTTACGGACGTCATCGGGGCCTGCATGACCCTCGGCATCATGGTGTCCATCAACCAGCGTCTCGATGCGGAAACGCTCGTGCTGGTCGCGGAAGAATTCGGTTATGAAGTGGAATTCGTGACAGCGGAAATCTCCGAAGCCATTTCCCAGGAGGAAGAGGAAGGCGGAGAACTCGTCTCCCGTCCCCCGGTCATCACCGTCATGGGTCATGTCGACCACGGTAAGACCTCCCTGCTGGACTACATCCGCAAATCCAACGTCATCGCCGGAGAGGCCGGCGGTATCACCCAGCACATTGGCGCGTACAACGTCAAGCTGGAAGACGGCCGTCGCATCACCTTCCTCGATACGCCGGGTCACGAAGCCTTCACGGCCATGCGTGCCCGCGGTGCGAAGATGACCGACGTCGCGATTATCATCATCGCGGCCGACGATGCCATCATGCCACAGACGGTCGAGGCTATCAACCATGCCCAGGCCGCCGGTGTCCCGATGGTCTTCGCCATCAACAAGATCGACAAGCCCGGCGCCCAGCCCGACAAAATCCGCGAGCAGCTGTCCAACATGAACATCCTCGTGGAGGAATGGGGCGGCAAATACCAGTGCCAGGAAATCTCCGCCAAACAGGGCCTGAACGTGGACAAACTCCTCGAGAAGGTGCTGCTGGAAGCCGACCTGCTGGAGCTCAAGGCCTGTCCTTCGAAACGCGCCAGCGGTGCCATCATCGAATCCGCTCTCGACAAGGGA
>JAGCXP010000057.1 GCA_017961345.1 Bacteroidales bacterium
CTTGCATTTGTTAAGCCTGCCGCTAGCGTTCATCCTGAGCAAGGATCAAACTCTTCATTGTATAATAATATAAAATTCTAAGCTCAATCTCTGACCTTGTCAATTCCAAAAGAATCAACGCTTCTCGAATTTGTTGAACTCCATCAAAATGAAGTTATTGGTTCGGTACTTGCTTGTACTTGTCAATACTGATTTCATTCAGTATTTCCCTCAGTCTTGTCAATGATCTTGTAACTTTTTCCGCCTGGGTTTTCCCAAACGGGCTGCAAAGTTAAGCAACTTTTTTAATTACGCAAAATTATTTTACCGCTCTTTCGAATCGATGCAGATGGTAACGGGACCGTCGTTGAGCAGGGAGACTTTCATATCGGCACCGAACTCCCCCGTGCCGACGGGTTTTCCGAGGGCTTGGGACATCTTCTGGCAGAACTGCTCGTACAGGGGGATGGCCTTTTCGTGACCGGCCGCGGCGATGTAGGAGGGACGGTTGCCCTTGCGGGTCTGCGCCATCAGGGTGAACTGGCTCACGACGAGCACCTCTCCGCCGATATCCTGTACGCTGCGGTTCATCACGCCGTTTTCATCATCGAAAATGCGCAGGGCCGAGGCTTTCCCCACAAGGTAATCGATGTCGGAAGCATCGTCGTCGTGACCGATGCCCAGCAAAATCAAAAGTCCCGCTCCGATAGACGATTTGAGCACTCCGTCAATGGTAACGGAGGCCGAAGAAACTCTTTGAATGACGATACGCATCTGTTTTCCATCAACCGTGCCCCTCAGAGCATATAATACTTGGTCAGGAAATAGGTTCTGTCCCAATCCACAATCTTCACTTCGGACTCTTTGGCGGGATGGATATCGAACTCGTCGAGGACCATCACCTCCTTGTCTTCCAGGCTGTAGAGCGGCCAGTTCTTGGCCTTGCTGTCGGGAGACTGGGCCGCACTGAGCGAAGGATTGCCGGTCCTGGCGAACTGCACCCACATCTGACGCATCGTCTTGGAGAAGACGGGGTCGTAGGGTCTTCCATCCACACATTCCGGATGAGCGAATACGATCGGTACTTCTTCAAAATGCGCACTCTTCCGGATCGGGTCTGAAGACTCCACCCGATAGAAATAGGTGTAACATTTTCCGCCGCACTTTGTCTGGCTTTCGGCCAATTTGACGGCGCCGTCTATAAACCAGCTGTGGCCGAACAGGCGGCTGTCCGGATCCCAGTCCTCTACCGCTCCTTCCTTGCAATAACTTTCAATCTTCGCTTTCTCCTCCGCCGTCAGCAGATGGGCGTACTTCTTCGTCTTGCGGTCCGCAGCCCAGGCTTTGAACCCGTCCACCGTCCAGTCGGCGACAAAGCAGTTCATCTCGTCCTTATTGCAGCCCTCGAGGAAAATGATATCCTTGGCAATGCCGTTTTCGTACTCCTTCCAGGTGTCCAAGGGAAGAATGCGCCCGTCACGCGCGGGGAAAAGTCGCATGGCCACCGTCTGGGCGCCTGCAGCGACCAGTTCATCGGCCGTGAATTTCTTCAGATCGGCGATGGTCTTGCAGCCAAGACCTGCCATCAAATCGTTCGTCGCAGCGATGGCCTCTTCCAGGGAAGAGGTCTGGCCGGGGGCGCCACTTTGGGCGATCACCTTCTTGAAATACTGTTTGGAACCCTTGATAAGCGGCTGCATCGTCACGCTTCCGGCACCGGCCGATTCGCCCCAGATGGTCACGTTATCGGGGTCACCGCCAAAAGCGGCAATATTCTCATGGACCCACTTCAGGGCCATCTGCTGGTCCAGCAGGCCCAGGTTCTGCGCGTCGGGATAATCCTTGCCGTCCGGAAGGTGTGACAGATGGAGAAAGCCCAACACACCCAGCCGGTACTGAAGAGTCACGAAGATGACATCCGGACTCTCTTTGGCAAGGTTGGCACAGTCAAACAACTCGACGCCGGTTCCTCCGGCAGAGAAAGCTCCGCCGTGGATCCATACCATGACCGGTTTCTTCTTCCCCGGCTCATCTTCCGACCTCCATACATTCAGATACAGGCAGTCTTCGCCCTGATACGCGATGACGGACTTATCCTGGCAGGAGGCCTTGGGGAAATAATAGGCCTCATACACATTATTGTCCGGTACGACATCCACCGGGGCTTTCCAACGCAGGTCTCCCACAGGCTGCCGTCCGACAAAGGGAATGCCCTTGTAGGCGATGACGTTTTCCTCCTTCGTACCGACGAAGGTTCCGTTCATACATTTGACGGCCAGTGATTTATCGTAATTGCCGCCGGTAATCTTCTTGTTTTCCATCATAGTGTTATTTTTTATTGGTCAATAATATCACGCCCAGCGTCATGCATTCTGCGACAGGAACGGCCAGCCACATACCTTGCGGGTAAATGAATACAGGCATCAGAACAAAGGCCGGCACAAGGAAAATCAGGCCGCGCAGCAGCATATATAAGGTAGCCCGCACATTCTGCCCGACGGCCTGGTAATATCCGATAATGGCCACGTTCAGGGCAAAGAAGATGGCCGAATAAGCGAACAAAGGAAGTCCGGCGATGGCGATTTCATAGGCTTTTGTGCCCGCTTGCAGGAATAGTCCGACCAGGGGTTTGGCCGCCAGGGTGAGCACCGTCGTGGCCAATACGCCGCAGACGGTCGCGGCGCCGAGACTGACCTGGAAGGCCCGCTTCACACGGTAGCGGTTGCCTGCCCCAAAATTGTAACTGATGATGGGCTGGGCAGACTGCGCCACAGCGTTGTTGACCATGAACACGATGGGATAAAGATAGCAGGCGACACTGAAGGCGGCGACACCGTCTTCGCCCAAGGCCCTTATGAATACGTAGTTGCCGGTCAGCAGCACCACGGACATCGCCAGTTCGCCCAGCATGGAAGGGAAGCCGCTGCGGGCCATATAACCGACATTGCGTGCCGTCAGATAGAGGCTGGTTCGCGTAAGTTTGAGGCGGATGAATCGGATGGTCCGCACCCGGAAGAACATATACCAGGCCACCATTGCTGCGCCCACCGCGCAACTGATTGAGGAAGCGACGGCACAACCGGCTATGCCCATCTGCATCGGGAAGACGAAGAGCCAGTCCAGAAAGATGTTCAGCAAGCCGGGAAAAATTTCCAGGGAAGCGGCAAAGCGGGGAGAGCCGTCGAGCCGGATGACAAAGGTGCCGATGGTCTGGAAGACGAGGAAAACACAACCGGGAAGAATGAGGAGAAGGTAATCCTGGCAGAGGAGCAAGAGCGCATCGCTGCTTCCCAACAGCCGAAGGAAAGGAATGCGGAAGGCATAAACGACGAGCGCAATCAGGGCCATCAGCAGCGTACCCACGGCAAAGGCCTGGGTGATACTGAAATTGGCGGCCCTGGCGTTGTTTTGAGACAAATGGATACTGGCCACGACGGACACGCCCGCGCCGAACATCAGCGAGATGCCCGTCGAGATCAAAAACAAGGGTGCGACAATGTTGATGGCCGCCAGCGCATTGCTGCCCACGCCCTGGCCGACGAAAATGCCATCCGCCACCGTGAAGAGCGAGGCAAAGACCATCGACAGCAGCGTGGGATAGAAAATACTGTTAAACAATGGAACAATCCTCGATTTTCCAAAGTCTATGCTATCCCTTTCTTTGTCTCTTATCTTTTGAGCCATATTCTCCCCCGCCGAGATTTACCTTGAGAAAACCTTCTTTCCCTCAAAGTAAGTTGCTTTCGCTTTGGCTTCGTGGATTTCTGCCGCAGGACAGGTCAGCACATCCTTATCGACCAGGAGGAAGTCGGCATATTTGCCTTCACGGATGCTGCCCCGCTCGCTGTCGATCAGCATCTGCCGGGCCACGTTGATGGTCAGGGACAAGATGGCCTGCTCGCGGGTGAGGAGTTCTTCCGGCCACCAGGGAGTACCATTCTCTCCAGCCATTACACCAGTCACAGCGATCTCCATGATTCCGAACGGATCGTCAGGACTGCCACTCGTTGCAGGAAAATCGGAATGAGAGGTCATATTGATGCCGTTGTCGAAATAGGACTTCATCGGATATGACTTACCCTCCACACCCGCGGGCGCCAAACCACGTTCACGGACAGCATCGGCTAACCAGGACGGGCCATGATGCCAGAGCATACCGGAGACGGCATATATGTTGTGGTCTGCCATCCGCTGATAATCCTCCGCATTGACGTTTCGAACGTGAACCAGCGTGTTGCGCAATTCATCCTTTCCACCGTTGGCATAGGCGCTGACAACGGTATGGACGGCCTTGTTGCCCATGGTGTGGATATGCATCGAGATGCCTTTTGCATTCGTCTTGCGCGTAATGTCCGTCAGTTCCTCTTCGGTCCAGTTGGCAAGGCCCTGATGCCCGTCGGGATACAGCGGGTCCACATAGCCGGTACCGCCTTCCACGGTTCCGTCCATAAAGAGTTTGAGCCAGTTGGTCTTGACGCGGGTGGTGGCGTACTGTTGCACGTCAACGGAGCGCTTCAACGCCTCCTGTACATTCATCCAACTCTCGATTTCGTAGGTCAAGCCGATTACGAAGTTCATCTCGCCGGCCTGATCCAGCTGCTGGGCAGCCTTAAAGAAATTGTCGTTGAAGAAATAGTTGCCCCAACCATCGATATACATAGTGTAGCCCTCTGCCAACAGATGCTCCTGAATCTTTGGGATGACGATTTTTGCCACGTCAACGGGATAGAGTTTTTCGGTGTCCAGGAAGGAACGGGTGTAGGTGCCGGCCTGCTCTTTCAGGAAACCGGTAGGAGTACCGTCTTCGCCCATCACGATTTCGCCGCCACGAATATCCTTGTCCTTTTTGAGCACCGTACCGTCGGCCTTCATAATGCCTGCATTGACCAACATCAGGGTATTCGCCACACCCTTGTGACCTTCATCATCTGCAAAGTACATGGGGATATCACTGCAAATGGCATCCAGTTGCTGGCGGGTAGGAATGTTTTCCATGAATGTGATGTAATTCCAGCCGAAGCCAAAAATGGACTTTGCTCCTGTTTCACGAGCCTTCTTGACGGCCGCGGGAACAAGTTCTTTTAGAAACTTTTCCGGATCGGCTCCAATGGCTACCGTTCCCACGATGGGCAGGGCAACCCCGATTGAATAGTGCGCGTGGCCGTTGCCGCAACCGGGCATCACAAGTCCCTTGCCGCTGTAGTCCAGCACCTCCGTCTTGCCGGCTTCGACATAGGCTTCGGCGCCTTCCCTGTCGCCTACATAAACATACTTTCCGTTTTTCACGGCAAAGGCCGTTGCCATCTGATTCTCTTCGGAGGTGAAGATTTTGCCATACACCACCAAATCGGCGGGAATTGTTGCTACTTCTTTCATATTGGTTTGTGTTATTAATGGGATTGCATCTGATTGTCAGAGGGATTGCATCAGCGCGACCGTCTTGTCTCCCAGGGCGTTCTTGGCGACGATATGGTCTTTGATGCTGACGACGAAGGGATCGGAATCGAAGGCGGAACCGCGCACCTGCTGGAAGTCCAGGTCGCGCTGTTTCTCGTCTCCGTCGGCGCCGAAGGAAGTCATGGCGCTGAGGGAGAATTCCTTGCGGGCGTCTTCAAAGAGCAGATTGTCCAGGGCGAGAACGGACGTGCGCCACTTTTCCACCAGACTGATGACCTCCTCGGGGGTAATGACGGAAAGGTCCACGCCATAGTAGGACTCGATGACTTTCGCGGCCCAGGTCCACTCGTAATCATAGTAGTTGGCATGGATGGCCGCAATGCGCTCCCCGAGCATGGCCGCATCGGGGACGGCTCCGCTTTCGATGTCACCGAGCAGACGGTCTACCACGCCCTTGGGGGCCAGCATCCCGCCGATGTCCACCCAGTCGCCCAAGCCGTCGTCGGAAGTAGGCTTGAGAGCCGCACGCAAGGAGGCGACATCATGGACGTCGGCCTTTCCGATTCGGGAAATCAGGGAGTTGCCGAGGAACTTGTCGATGGCCATGCCGTAGAGTTTGAGTCCGTTCAGCAGGGAAGATTTCTTGATATTCCCGCTCTGATAGGCATAGATATCGGAGGTTTCGCCGGAGAGTTTCTGCAGTCCCTTGAGGATGGAAATGCCGCTGAGCATCTTGCGGACGGTGTAGGGAGAAAGGAGGTTGCAGTTGACACAGTCCAGGCGGTCGGGGTCCTTACGGCCGTCGCGCTGGGGCCACTTGCGCCCGTCGCGAATGGTGCCTACGCTCTTGAGGTTCGCCCCAGGCACAACCATCGTAACCCCCTGTTTCTCAATCAGGTAGGAAAAAGGAAGGTCGGAGGTGTCCTGGTGTCCGACATGACGGCCCATCACCAGCGAGAAGGCGCCGACTTTGGCGGGCCAGAGAATGTAGGAATCGGAAGAAGTCTTCGCGCCCCGTTCCATAATGCCCTGATGGATCGGGCCGAGCTTGTACATATGGTTGCTCTGGTTCGAGCCGGAACCGGCGTTCATAAAGGAGAACATGCCGGCGATGAGCAACGTACTCTTGTGGTGCGTCACGGTATAAGGTCCGGCGAAAATGGCGCAGGCCTCGCCGTTCTCCCCTTGGCAGTTGGCAAAGAAGAGCGAGTCGGAAGCGGAGTAGTTGTGCCCGAGCTTGCAGGCCTGGCCGATGAAGCAGCGCGAGAAGGTCACGCCGTCCTCAACGCTGGCACCGCTACAGATAATGAAATCGTCCCCGATAACGCCCACGCCGATATGCACGGGGGCTTTTTCATTGCTGTTGATGCTGCCGTTCTTCAGGCGGGAAGCGCCCTCAATCTTGGCGTAGTCACCGATGCGCACGTTCTTGATATACCCGGCGTCCGCGATGGTGACGTGGCTGCCGATGACACCCGTTTCCGCGCTGACGTGCTCGCTGTAGTGGTCGACGATGGTTTTCAAGGCGGCAATCAGTTCGGGACGGTGGCGGTACAGCGCCATGATATAGGCCTGCTGGGAAGACAGGCGGTCGTAAATGGCCACCTCGCGGCCTCCGGTCTCGTTGAGCACGGACACCTGCACGCCATTGCCGAAGGAGGTCTTCCCGTCCACAAGAATGATATCGACGTTCTCGATAAAACTATCCTCACCGATGGTATAGTTGGCGATGTAGTTTTTCACATTCTCAATGCAGCAGTTGTCCCCCACCGTCACGTTGTGGAGCGTGGCGTGGTATAGTCCGGAATGCTTTTTCATTCCGCCCGGCAGGGTAAAGGCCTTGTCGAAGCGGCCGAGACGGACGGTGCCCGAAAAACGGGTAGCACGGACATATTTGGGATTAAAACCGTCCCGCACAAGGACGGCATCCCAGTCATCGCAGGCACAGGACTGGGTCGCCAGGGCAGTCCGTTCTTCCTGCGTCAATTTTCTGTATTCTTCTTTCATCGTTGGTTGGTGTTGTTTATAACTTTAGGCTTGTTATTGGAGCAAAGACGCGAGGACTTCGCTGATGGTATCGTAGTCATATCCCCGCGAAAGGCCGTAACGCAGTAGTTTCTGCCGAGCGTGCGGATCGGCGGAAAGGGTTCGGGCGCGCGCGGAAAGCAGGCTGCGGAGTTTTTCGTCGGATTTTTCTCCGTCTATTCTTTCCAGGGCGGAAGCAATATCTTCATCGGCAATTCCCTTCGCGCGCAGGGCGTAACGGATTTTGGTCGCGCCCCAGCCGGAGAGGGAAGACTTGTCGCGGGCGAAAGCGCCGGCATAGCGGGCATCGTCGAGGTATTTTTCCTTGCGAAGGGCCTCCAGCACTTTCTCCGCCTGCTCGCTCGTCAAGGGATTGCTTCGGTCCAAAAGCAGTTTGCGCCGGATATCCGCGCTGCAGTACTCCCGGCGGGCGCAGAGCCCTTGCATCCGCGAAAGGCGGCGCTTCAGCAGATCCTGCGGAGGGCATTGCGGGCTCCCCGCGGGAGCCGGAGCTATGGACTTACCGGCCATCGCATGCTTGGTTTTTATGCTCCCCGGCCAGCAGGCCGCCGGCGGCGAAAATATCTTCTCCGCGGGAAGCGCGGATGGTGGTCGTCACCCCCTGGGCGGACAGCCGCTGCTGGAAGGCTTCCATCACGGCGTCGGGCGAAGTCTTGTACGGGAAATCGGGGATCTGGTGGAAACGAATGAGGTTCACCCGGCACTCCAGGCCCTTGAGCAGGCGGCCGAGCGCGTCTGCATGGCGCTTGTCATCGTTCCATCCGGAAAACATCGTGTATTCGAAACTCACCCGGCGCTGACCGCTGAAATCATACTGCTTCAGCAAGGTAATCACCTCCCGGATATCCCAGGCCTTCTGCACGGGCATGAATTCCGCCCTTTCTTCGGGAAAAGGATTGTGGAGGCTGACGGCAACGTGGCATTTGTGCTCATCCAGCAGCCTTTTGAGTTTCGGCAGGACGCCGATGGTGGAAACGGTGATGCGTTTGGGACTCCAGCCCAGGCCCCAGTCCGAGGTCAGGACGGAAAGCACACCGGAGAGCGTTTCATAGTTGTCCAGCGGCTCGCCCATTCCCATGAATACGGCGTTGGTCAGACAGTCGGCCTCCGCGATGCCGAAAAATTGGGACAGGATGGCGGCGGCAGAGAGGTTGCCGTGAAAACCGCCCCGGCCCGTCATACAGAATTTGCAGCCCATTTTGCAACCGGCCTGGCTGCTCACGCAAAGGGTGGCCCGGTCTCCGTCCGGAATCATGACCGCCTCAACGATCTCTCCCTCCCCCACCGGGAACAGGTATTTTTTAGTCCCGTCCGCGGAGGTGAAACATGCAGCGGGCGCAATACGGCCTACTTCGTATTTTTCCGAAAGTTTCGCCCGGGCGGCTTTGGAAAGATTGGTCATCTCTTCGAGCGAACTTACCCGTTTGGCATAGAGCCAGGAAGCTATCTGCACGGCGGTAAAGGCGGGCAGGCCCTCCGCGAGCACGATTTTCTTGAGTTGCTCCGGATCCAGACCCAGCAATGCGCTTTTCTCTGCCAAGGGCACGCGGATTTATTCGGCCGAAGCCTGTTTGGCCGCGAAATCGGCAATCAAGCCCTCCAGCACTTCCTTGTCGAAATAATTGATCCGCATCGCCCGTTTCATTTCGGCAATCGTCTGCGCGGCCACCTTGCGGGCCTCCTCACTCCCCTTGCGAAGCACGTCGAAGACATAGGGAATGTTCCGCTCCAACTCCGCGCGGCGAGCACGAATCGGCTCCAGCGTATCGTTAAGCACTTCGGTCAGGAAGTTCTTGACCATCACATCCCCCAAACCGCCGGCGCGGTACTGCGCCTTCACCTCGTCGAGGGAATGGAAATCAAAACTCACCTTCTTGCCGTGGAAACAGTCGCCGAAGCGGTCGAAATGCTCATCTTTGCAGAATGCGTCGAGATAGGTAAAGACCGTGTTGCCCTCCACCTTGCCGGGATCGCTGACCTGCAGGTGATTGGGATCGGTAAACATGCCACGGACCTTGGTGCGGACCGTCTCGGCCGAATCGGAAAGATAGATGCAGTTCCCCAGGGACTTGCTCATCTTCGCCTTGCCGTCGGTGCCGGGCAGACGCAGGCAGGCGGCATTGTCGGGGAGCATGATTTCGGGCTCCACGAGCACCGGACCATAGGTCGCGTTGAACTTGCGAACGATTTCACGGGTCTGCTCGAGCATCGGCTCCTGATCCTCGCCCACGGGCACGTGCGTCGCCTTGAAGGCCGTAATGTCGGCCGCCTGGGACACGGGATAGGCAAAGAAACCGGCGGGGATGCCGCGCTTATTGGCCGCCTCGTCCCCTTCGCTCTCATTGAACCCACGCACGAGAATCTCCTGCTTGACCGTCGGGTTGCGCTGCAGGCGCTGGACGGTCACGAGGTTCATATAAAAGAAGGTCATTTCCGTCAGTTCGCTCACCTGCGACTGGATGAAAAGGGTGGTCTTTTCGGGGTCGAGACCACAGGAAAGATAGTCCAGGGCCACCTGTACGATATTCTGGCGCACCTTTTCGGGGTTGTCCGCATTGTCGGTCAGGGCCTGTGCGTCGGCAATCATTACGAATATGCGGTCGAATTCCCCGCTGTTCTGCAGTTCGACGCGCCGGCGCAGGGAGCCCACGTAATGTCCGATATGAAGGGGACCGGTCGGACGGTCCCCTGTGAGAATGATCTTACTCATTGAAATGTGTTTTTGTTTACTCCTGGGAGTTCTGCAGCGCCTCGCGGACCTTGGCCTCGATTTCATTGCAGAGTTCCTCGTTGTCGGAAAGGAGTTGTTTCACCGCATCGCGGCCCTGGGCCAGTTTGGTATCGTTGTAACTGAACCAGCTGCCGCTCTTCTGGATAATCTCCTTTTCCACGGCCAGATCGAGAATCTCGCCCACCCGGGAGATACCCTCGCCATAGACGATGTCGAACTCGGCTTTCTTGAAGGGAGGAGCCATTTTGTTCTTGACGATTTTCACGCGGGTGCGGTTGCCCAGGGCGTCCTCGCCGTCCTTGATCTGGGTGGTCTTGCGCACATCCAGACGGACGGAGGCGTAGAATTTCAGGGCGTTGCCGCCGGTGGTCGTCTCGGGGTTGCCGAACATGATGCCGATTTTCTCGCGCAACTGGTTGATGAAGATGCAGCAGGTGTTGGTCTTGGAGATGTTGGCGGTCAATTTGCGCAGGGCCTGGCTCATCAGGCGGGCCTGCAGGCCGACCTTGTTGTCTCCCATCTCGCCCTCGATTTCGGCCTTCGGCGTGAGGGCGGCCACGGAGTCCACGACAATGATGTCGATGGCGCCGCTGCGGATGAGGTTGTCGGCGATTTCGAGGGCCTGTTCCCCGTTGTCCGGCTGGGAAATCAGCAGGGTGTCGAGGTTGACGCCGAGGGCCTTGGCGTAGGAGCGGTCGAAGGCGTGTTCCGCGTCGATGATGGCGGCGATGCCGCCGGTCTTCTGAGCTTCGGCGATGGCGTGGATGGCCAGCGTGGTCTTACCGCTGGACTCGGGACCGTAGATTTCAATGATACGGCCGCGGGGATACCCGCCGATACCGAGGGCGTAATCCAAGGCGATGGAGCCGCTGGGAATGACGGAAGCGTCCCACTTCGGCTGGTCGCCGAGTTTCATGATGGTACCTTTTCCGTAGTCTTTTTCAATCTTGTCGATGGTAGCCTGGAGGGCTTTGAGTTTGGCGGCGTTCACCTGGGCCGCGTCAATTTCTTTTGCCATATGCAATCAATGTTTTACTATCAAAATAAACTGAGAATCTGTCCCCCGACAAACTCACGGATGATGCTGGTCGGAGGGATGGCCGCAAGGTCCTTGGGAGGCAGCACGGCCAGGTAGGAAAGGAAGGAGAGCAGGCGCTCGGCTTCCGGATAAGCGGGAGAATCCCCGGGGATCTGCCGAAGCAGGGGTTCCGCGTAGGCCTTCAGAAGTGGCAGCTCGTAGATCAGCGCGGAATTGAAATAGACGTCCGCATTCTCCTGGAAAGGGAAAATGTTGCGGTTTTCGCCGCGACGCACGCTGGGCCAGCGCAGGAGGGTGGCCTCGGGACTGGTGGAACGGACACGGTTGTCGCGGACAATTCTTCGCAGCAGACGGTTGTCCGTGGTGGAAATACAGACATTTTCGTCCACGTTGAGCGAAGTAAGGGCGGATGCGTATACGCGGTATATGCGGGTGGAATCGATGCCGGGGACCATCTCCGGATTGAGGGCGTGGATACCCTCCATAATCAGGATGTCGTTCTTTTCCAGTTTCAGGAAATTTCCCTCGAAGACACCCTCGCCCCGGGCGAAGTCGTAACGGGGGATCTCCACGCTCTCCCCGGCGAAGAGGGAGGTCAGCTGGTCGTTGAGCAGGTCGATGCGCATGGCACCGAGGCTCTCGAAATCATACTCTCCGTTTTCATCACGGGGGGTATCGGCACGGTCCTTAAAGTAGTTGTCGAGTTCGATGACCTTGGGATTGAGGCCGGATACCCGGAACTGCTGGGCCAGACGAAGGGCCGTAGAAGTCTTGCCGCTGGAAGAGGGACCGGCGATGAACACCACCTTCACGGAATCGCGCCGCTCTTTGATGGCCTCGGCGATGACGGCGCACTGACGCTCGTGACGGGCTTCGCACAGACTGATCAAGGCCGATCCCCGACCGTCTTGAATCAGGTTGTTGAGCGAACCTACACCGCTGATGCCCAACGACTCGCACCACTTGGAATGGGCGTGAAGGGCCTGGGAAATCTTGAGCTGGGCGTAATTGGGAAGGAGGCTGCCCCGGCCATACATTTCATAACGCAGGCAGAAGCCGTCGCCGAAGGAATTGAGGTCGAACTGTCCCAGTTCACCGGTCGAAGAGACCAACTCTCCGTGCAGGGTGTCCGACACGCCGCAAAGGGTAAAGACCGGACATTTCTCCGCCCGCAGAGACAGGATCAGTTCCGCTTTCTGGGGCTCGTTCTGGGCGAGGAAAAAGGAGGCGGCTTCGTCTCGCGACATCAGCCGCGCCGTAATGGGAAGATTTTCTTCCACCAGGCGTTTCATCTCCTGCTTGAGAAGGAGAATCTCCGTCATCTTGAGCAGTTTGACCTGCTCCTGTTCTCCGGCCTGCCCATTGCGGTAACAAAGTTCGCAGTAGTAGCCGCGCGGCACATCGTAACGCACCCGCAGCACATAGTCCGGGAAGACTCTGCGCGCGGCCACTTGCAGAAGAAAGACCAGCGAGCGGCGACGGGTTCGGTACTGGTAGAGATCGGAGTAGGCCATCATTTCCAACTTTTATAAGGGGCCGTCAGCAAATGGGAATTGCGGTAGCGAGGATCGTCTGACACCTCTTCGCCCAGCCATTCGGGACGTTCGAAGGCCTCGTCTTCAGAGGCGAGTTCCACCTCCGCGACGGTCAGTCCTTCGTTGTCCCCATAGAACTCGTCCACCTCGAAGGTATGCCCGCCGAAGGGCACGAGATAACGGGTCTTGTCAATCAGGCCGCCGTGGCAAAGGGCCATCAAAGCCCGTGCGTCATCCGCCGGGATTTCCTTTTCCCATTCGAAACGGCTGAGCCCGTTGGTGGGGCCTTTGATGGTCAGATAGGCCTTGTCGTCGCGAAGGCGCACCCGTACGGTGTTGCCGCCGGAGGCGCAAAGATAGCCCTGCATAATCCGGGAGGAACTACAGGCCGAAGCCTTGTAGTCCCCCCGAACCAGAAACTTTCTCTCTATTTCGCGACAGGATGGATTCACGGTTCTATCTTTTCTACGCGACGCTGGTGGCGACCGCCTTCAAAAGGTTCGGACAGCCACTTGTCCACAATCTTCTCCGCCTCTTCATAAGGAATGAAACGGGCGGGCATCACGAGAACGTTGGCGTTGTTGTGCGCCTTCACGAGGCGTCCCACCTCCTCGTTCCAGGCCAGACCGGCACGGATGCCGGCGTGGTGGTTCAGGCAGAGGGCCATGCCGTTTCCGGTACCGCAGAGGGCGATGCCCAAATCGACTTTCCCGGCGAGGACGGCCTCGGCGAGGGGATGGGCCACGTCGGGATAGTCCATGCTGTCGGTCGTATCCGTACCGAAATTCACCACCGCGATGCCTTTGGCCTCAAGAAACTTTACCAGGCGAAACTTATAGTCTGTTCCAGCGTGATCGTTGCAAATACCGATTTTCATTTCGGGCGTACGATTAAAGGTCCCAGGCCAGCGCGGAAGCGCCGAGGATGGCGGCATCCGACTCCTTGAGGGCAGAATACACGAGTTTGATCTTATTCTTCCAGGCGGGAAGCAGGTTTTCGTTCATGGCCTTCATGATGGGTTCGGTCAGGAACTCCTTGCTGCGGGCCAGTCCGCCGAAGAGCACGATGGCTTCGGGGGCGCTGAAATGAACGAAATTAGCGAAGGACTGTCCGAGCAGCGTACCCGTGAAATTGAAGATCTCAAGAGCCAGTTTGTCCCCCGCCTTCGCAGCATCGTACACATCCTTGGAACTGATGGCTTCGATGTTCACATTGCGAAGCAGGGACGGGTCTTTGCGGGTCTCCAACCACTCCTTGGCCGTACGGGCCACGCCGATGGCGGAGCAATAGGTCTCGAGGCAGCCCTGCAGACCGCAGTTGCACTGACGGCCGCCGCGGACGGCGGTGGTGTGTCCCAGCTCGCCGGCGAAGCCGTCGTGACCATAGACCAATTTCCCGTCGATAACGATACCGCTGCCCACGCCCGTTCCGAGGGTAATCATGATGAAATCCTTCATATCCTTGGCGGCGCCGTAGATCTTCTCACCGAGGGCGGCGGCGTTGGCGTCGTTGGTCAGCGCAACGGGGATGCCGCCCAGCTTTTTGGAGAGGACTTTGGCAAAGGGAACGGTCTTGCCGATGGCCCAGGCGAGGTTAGGAGCATTGTACACGGTCCCTTCATAAAAGTTGCCGTTGGGGGCGCCCACGCCCACGCCGCGGATCTGGCCTTCCTTGCCGGCCTCCTTGATGTTTTTCTTGATCTCTTCCGCGAGGGCGGAGAGGTATTTGTCTTCGTCACTGCCGAAGATATCGGAACGCATCACGCTCTGGGCGAGAATCTTTCCGTCTTTATCCACCACGCCGATCTTGGAGGTCTGCCCTCCCACGTCGACGCCGACTACGAAATCATTTTTCATATGGCTGGAGAATTAAGCTTTTTTGACTTTGGAACCGAAAAGGCCGAACCACAGCATGTAGAGAACGGCGAGGATGATGACAATGTAGCTCGTCAGGAAATTGCCCGTCGCATCGGCCACCCAGCCCTGCACGAGGGGAAGGATACCGCCGCCGCAGACCATCACCATGAAGAGGCCGGAAGCGATGGAGGTGTATTTGCCGAGACCTTCGACCGCCAGGTTGAAGATGGCGCCCCACATCACGGAGGTGCAGAGGCCGCAGAGAACGAAGAACATCACGCCGATGGGAATCTCCTGGAGGGAGAAGGAAAGCTCGGGCGTAATGGCCGGGAACTTGACCATGACGGAATCTCCGAGAATCATGCCGAGGGCCACGAGCACGATGGCCGTGGAGGTCACGCAGATCATCATCGCCCGGCTGGAAACTTTTCCGCCGATGGCGGCGCCGGTCATACGGCCGCAGAGCATCAGGAACCAGTACATACCGACGATGGTGCCGGCGACGGCCTTGCTGATGCCGACTCCGGGAGAAGTCATGTAAAGATTGAAGAAGTTAGGAATACCCACCTCAACGCCCACATACAGGAAGATGGCGATGATACCGAAAACAAAGTGGCGGTAGGAAAGAGCCCCCTTGATGGTTTCCATCGTGCTCTCGCCCTCCTCGTCGGAAGCGGCGGCCGCTTCGAGGCCGGGCTCGGGAATATCGGAGAAGAAGATGACAATGAACGCCAGGGCAAAGATTCCCATTGCGAGGAAGAGGGCGGGGTTGACGTCGGAAATCGTCGCTTTGGCCCCCTCACCCACCTTGCTGATCAGAATACCCACGAAGACCGGGCAGATGGTCGCAAAGAGGGAGTTCAGGGAGCCGCCCCACTGAATCAGCTGGTTGCCCTTGTTTCCGCCGCCGCCCAGGGTGTTGAGCATAGGGTTCACGACGGTATTGAGCATACACATCGAGAAGCCGGAGACGAAAGCGCCGAGCAGATACACGCCGAAGCTTTCCGCGACACCAGAAAGGAAGGTGATGCCCACGCCGACGAAACCGACGGCCACGGCCAGCAGCGAGGTAAACTTATACCCCCTCTTCGAGAGGATGAAGCCGGCAGGAAGGCCGATCAGGGCATAGGCAATGAAGTTGGCCGCGTTGCCCAGCTGGCTCATTAGGTTAGAGGCGCCGAACTGCTCCTTGACGACAAGGGCAAAGGGGTTCTGGAGTCCCGTCACGAAGGAAATCATCGCAAACAGGAAAAACATAATCGCAATGGCGAGTACGTTGCTTTTTTTGTTGCTCATGTTACTGGTTTTATAATGTTAAAAATTGTTTTCAGGTCAAAGCGGTCGCAGCAGACCAAAATCGTACGAAGATAAGATTTTTTCCGCGCTTTTGCAAGTTTTATTTCGGATTTTAAAGAAAGGAGCCGGCAAGTCGCTTAGCCTCAGGCAAGAAGGCTCGCGTAGAGCCGACGAAGCGACGCATCGTCGCCGCTGGAGAGCAGTTCCACTTGAAGGCTCGCGGGCTGGTGGGCAGGTTGGCGGCCTGCGGGGTGCCGGCTGGCAATGGGCTGCTGGCCGGCGGGCTGGCTGCGAAGTTGTACAAAACGCCTGGCTACGGCAGGCGCCGGATCAATGAGGGTAAACGCCCGGCCGGGACAAAGCTCTTTGGCGACTTTGAGAATGACGGGTGCCAGGAAAGGATAATGAGTGCAACCCAGCACAAGGGTGTCAGCACCTTCTTCCACCAGCGGCCGCACGCTTTCCCGGACCACTTTTTCAGCCTCCGGTCCCTCCAGACAACCCTTTTCCACCAGCTCGACGAAACCTTTTCCCACCTGCTCGACCACCTTCACGCCTTCGGCATAACGGTCCCGCGTCGTGTGATACTTCTCTCCGCCGAGCGTCCCCGCGGTCGCCAGCACGCCGACCACTCCGCTTTTCGTGACGGCCGCTGCCGGTTTGATGGCCGGCTCCATCCCCACGAAAGGAATCTGGGGAAACTCCGCCCGAAGGCCCGCGATGGCCGCCGCGGTCGCCGTGTTGCAGGCCACCACAATCAAATCGCACCCCTTGTCCATCAAAAGGCGCGTAATGACACGGCCGCGCTCCAGGATATATTCGGGCGTCTTTTCCCCGTAAGGGCAATGCGCGTTGTCGGAGAAGTAAACATAGGATTCGCCGGGAAGCGCCTTGAGCATTTCCTTCAACACGGACAGGCCGCCGCATCCCGAATCGAAAATTCCCGTCATAATGGACAAATATACGAAAAATTCGCTACATTTGCCCGGAGAAGCACGATTTACTGCCGTCTTTTCCTAACGCAAAACAAGAAACACCATGAACCATCTTCTTTTTTTGGGATTGAGCCTGACCGAAATCGTCATTATCGCCCTGGTCGTCCTCCTGCTGTTCGGCGGGAAGAAGGTCCCCGAACTGATGAAGGGCCTTGGAAAAGGCGTCAAGAGTTTCAAGGACGGGATGAACGAAGTGGAGAAAGAAATCAAGGACGAAACGCCCGCCCAAAAGTCCGACGACGACAAGAAAGCGAAATGACCTTCTGGGAACATCTGGAGGAAGCCCGGTGGAGCATCGTCCGGATGCTTGCCGCGTGGGCGATATGCCTGGTCCCCTCCTTTCTGTTCCTCCCCTGGATTTTCGACCATTTGATTCTGCTGCCCGCCCGCAGCGCCGGCTACGACCTCATCAACATCCAGGTCGCCTCGCAGTTTACCACCCACCTCTCGATGTCGGTGTACCTGAGCCTGCTGCTCGCCGCACCTTATATGCTCTATGAAGTGTGGAAATTCGTGCGGCCCGCGCTCTACCCCGCGGAGAAAAAGGGCATGCAAAAAGGTTTCCTGCTCGGCGGCTTTCTCTTCTACCTCGGCTGCGCCGTCGGCTGCCTGGTGGTCTTTCCCCTCACCTTCCGTTTCCTCGTCGGCTACGAACTCTCCCCCTCCATCACCAACAGCATCAACCTGAGTTCCTATACCTCCCTCTTCAACGCCGTTACCTTCCTCTTCGGCCTGAGTTTCGAACTTCCCATCCTCCTCTGGATTCTCTCCCTGGGCGGTCTCGTCCACAAGGACTGCCTGCGCTCCCACCGTCGCCACGCCATCGTCGCCCTCCTCATCCTCGCCGCCATCATCACCCCAACCGGGGATCCTGTCACCCTCTCCGTTGTCTTCTTTCCCCTATATTTATTATACGAGTTCAGCATTTGGCTCGTGAAGAAGTAGGGCACGAGCGCATCACCGCAGCGAAAGTACACGCGCAAGCGAGAAAACGCCAAAATCTCGCTTTGGAAGTGACCATAGGTACACGCTAGAGCGGATATTGGCCAATTTCTCGCTCTGAACATTACCTGAAGCACACGTGCGCGCTGAAAATGGTCCAAAAACAGTGTGAAGCAATGCTGCAGCACCTGGTCGGGCAGAAAATGGGCCAAATCTCGGCCGATGAGATGCTGCAGCACATGGTCGGGCAAATGTGCACGTGCACTCGTGCCCGACCGAGTTCCGAAGAACTTGGCGGGGAACAAAAATGCGGAAAAACGTAGCCAGCGGAGCACCGAGGATATATCAAACGGATGGCGCACAACAGCTAAGCACTTGCGAAGGCGAGGGGAGGGGCAATGCCGCCGGCGGGAACGAATGCCGTCGGCTAAAGCAAAGGCGTAGCACCGAGCGCGAAGGAGCGGCTCGCTTCGCGCCTTGCTTTTGCCCTTCGAGGCACTAGTGTGCGATAGCGGCGGCGTCTGAACGCTCCGAGCGTAGTGGGAAAAACGGGGGCGCGCTGAACGCTCCGAGCGTAGTGGGAAAAACGGGGGCGTGCTGAACGCTCCAGCGTAGTGGGAAAAACGGGGGCGGGAGGGAGTGCGCAGTGAGCGGGCCGCGAGAAAGCGGAGCGGCAGGGAGCCGCCCGCGAAGCGGATGCCGCATTTGCTCGAAGCGACCGCAGGGAGCGAGTTGTGCGGCAAGCGAACGGGTAGGCCCCGAATTTTCCCTTCGAGCGAGTGAGCGCCAGTATGCCGCCGCCCAGCACACGCGCCCGCTGAAAATGGGTGGAAAATAACGAGCTGTAAATCACGCACTTAAACAAAATCGCCCGCTTAAATTCAAGCAGACGATTTTGCTTAATTCATTATAATTCAAATAGTTACCCTCCACACCATCCCGAGGCACGAGTCTACGGGGAAACGCGATAACGTCGATAGGAAGCGGAGCGGCAAGGAGGCGTTTGGCCGATCATTTGTCCGAAGGGACCGCGAAGCGTCTGGAGGACAAATGCACTCTGCCGGCTGCGGACTTGCGGGCGAGAGGCATGCCCCCTGCCGGACGCATCACATACGCCAACTCTGGGGGCGCCGGGCCAATCGCTGCGCCAGCGCGAAAGAGCGGCTTGCTCCGCGATGGCCAGCACGTGGCAGGGCGGAAAAAGGCCGAAAATCAGCGCTGGCAGATGCTACAGGGCGCGACAGAGCGGAATCAGAGCGCTTTGATGTACTCGTCGATGGCCTTGGCGGCTTTTCGGCCGGCGCCCATGGCGAGGATGACGGTAGCGGCACCGGAGACGGTGTCACCGCCGGCGAACACACCCGCGCGGGATGTCGCACCCTCTTCGGTGGCGACGATGCAGCCTTTACGGTTGACGTCGAGTCCTTTGGTCGTGGACGCGATGAGCGGGTTCGGAGAGGTACCGAGGGCCATGATGACCGTATCGGCAGGGATTTCGAACTCGGAACCGACGATGGGCTGAGGGCTGCGGCGGCCGCTCTCATCGGGCTCGCCGAGCTCCATCTTCACGCACTTGATGGCGCGCACGCAACCCTTCTCGTCGCCGAGGATTTCCACAGGGTTCGTCAGCATATCGAAGATGATACCTTCCTCGATGGCGTGGTGAACTTCCTCGCGACGGGCGGGCAGTTCCTTCTCGGTACGGCGATAGACGATATGCGTCTCGGCACCCAGGCGGAGGGCAGTACGGGCCGCATCCATCGCAACGTTGCCGCCACCGACCACGATGGCCTTCTTGCCGGCCCGGATCGGGGTGAGGTAATCTTCCCGGAACGCCTTCATCAGGTTGTTTCGGGTTAGGAACTCGTTGGCGGAGAATACGCCGTTGAGGTTCTCACCGGGGATGCCCATGAAGCGGGGCAGACCGGCGCCGGTGCCCACGAAGACGGCCTTGAAGCCCTCTTTGTCGAAGAGCTGGTCGATGGTCACCGTACGACCGATCACCACATCCTGCTCGAACTTCACGCCGAGCGCCTTCACCGCGTTGATTTCCCGGGCGAGCACCTTGTCCTTGGGGAGACGGAACTCCGGAATACCGTACTGAAGCACGCCGCCGAGCTTGTGCAAGGCCTCGAAAATCGTCACGTCATAGCCGAGTTTGGCGAGGTCGCTGGCGCAGGCAAGGCCGGCAGGGCCGCTGCCGACGATGGCCACTTTGATCCCGTTGGCGGGCGCTTTTTCCACATCGGGCGTAGCGTGGTCGGCCACGAAACGCTCCAACTGACCGATGGCCACGGCCTCTCCCTTGATACCCAGGATACAGCTGCCTTCGCACTGGTTTTCCTGGGGGCAGACACGGCCGCAGACGGCGGGCAGGGAAGAATCCTGCGCAATCACGTTCGCTGCGCCTTTGAAGTCGCCCTCGAGCACCTTGGCGATAAATTCAGGAATCTGGATGTTCACCGGGCAGGCCCCCACGCAACGGGGGTTCTTGCAGTGCAGGCAACGGGATGCTTCGAGCTGCGCCTCTTCGGCGGAAAATCCGTAACAAACTTCTTCGAAATTGGTAGCACGCACGAGCGGCTCCTGCTCGCGGGCTTTGGTTCTGTCAATCTTATTAGCCATAGTCTTTGCTTATTTTCCTCTGCCAATCCGGCAAACATGGTTTTCCATCGCCGCTTTCTCTTCATCCAGATACATCCGCTGACGGCGCATCGCCTCGTCGAAATCGACCAGGTAGCCGTCAAATTCAGGCCCTTCCACACAGGCGAAACGGGTCTTTCCGCCCACACTCACGCGGCAGGCGCCGCACATGCCCGTACCGTCCACCATCAGGGTGTTGAGGCTGACAGTGATGGGAATATTGAGTTTTTTGGCCGTCAGGGTCGCGAATTTCATCATAATCATCGGACCGATGGCCACCACGCGCGTGTACTGCTTGCCCTCGGCGACCAGCTTCTCCAGCATAGCGGTACCCACGCCCTGGAAACCGGCGGAGCCGTCATCGGTGCAAAGGTAGAGGTTGTCGCAGACCTTCTCCATCTTGTCGGTGTAGATAAAAAGGTCTTTGGTGCGGGCGCCGATAATCACATCCACGGCCACGCCGTGTTCCTTCAGCCATTTGACCTGAGGATAGACGGGGGCGGTACCCACGCCGCCGGCGATGAATACATACTTCTGGGAAGCGAGTTCCTCCGGGCTCATCTCAATGAAATCGGAAGGGATTCCGAGCGGGCCCACGACATCGGCGAACGCCTCGCCGACTTCGAAGGAAATGATGTCGGTGGAGGAAGCGCCGATTTTCTGGGTCACGATGGTCACGGTGCCCTTCTGAGCGTCGTAGTCACTGATGGTAAGCGGAATGCGCTCGCCTTTCTCGTCGGCGCGGACAATCAGGAATTGTCCCGGCTGTGCTGCCCGAGCCAGTCGTTCGGCCTTCACGTCCATCTCACAGATGGTCGGGGTCAGCATTTTTTTGGAAACGATTTCGTACATATCGATAGTGTTAAATTATAATTATTTCTTGATTTCGGCGCTGTAACCCAGCTTGTTAATCACTTTGCGCAACTTCTCCACATTGGTCTTGGTGGAGTCGTAGCGGACATAGACCGTCTTGTCCTTGAGGTTCACTTTCAGGTCTTTCACTCCTTTCTCGAAAGCGAGGTTTTCTTCCAATTTTTCAACACACTTCTGGCAGTGGACATTCGTCAGGAACGTCACGTCGGTAAAGGCGGCCAGCAGGGCCAGGGTCAGCAGCAACGTTTTCATATCCTATCGTTTAAACGGTTTTCCACAAAGTAATCCTGACGCCCGCATACGCCTTGATGCCCATCAGCGGGCCCCAGACACAACTGGCATCGAAGTTCGGAAGCGACGTATCCACAGTGCCGTCCGCGCGGCGGGTCCCGAGAATGACATGCTTCTGGGTAAAGTTCGTCAGATTCTCCCCGCCGAGGTAGATTTCCCATCCCTTGAAACGCCGCGTCACCTGCACGAACAGGAGCGGATAGACGGGGGTACGGCCATTGGGATAGAGGAGATTTCCCTGCGCGTCGGTCTGGTCCTTCATGAAATCATACACCCGGCAGGAGCCGTTGAGCGACGCGGTAAAATCAAAAATCCATTTCTTCAGATGGGTAGCATACTGAATGTTCAGCACAGCCTTCGCACGCGAGGTCATCGGCGTCTCCCGCAACTGGCCCACGGAACCCTCACGCACATTGTGCGGCAGCAGGGTGGTACGGGCATCGGTGTAGCGGGCCGTCAGGGTCAGGGTCAGGCGTTCCACCGGTTCGCAGGAAAAGTCTATCTGGTAGGCGTTGGTAAAGCTGCGGCCGTTGGAAAGGCTCCTGAGCTGGTAGAAGGAGACCGCGTTGTCGAAACGCTCGTAGTCGGCAATCACCTGCTGGGTAAACTGCGTCCGGAAATAGTCCAGGCTCAGGGAGGCGTCGTGCTCGCCGAGCGGGAAGTAGAAAGTGGCGTTGCCGCCGAAGGTCCAGGCGTCCTCCAGGGGGTTGCCCGAATAATTCACATCCAACGCCTTGCCGGTGGAGAACACGCCGATGTGGTCGATCAGCGGATGGGAATAGCGCAGGCCGCGGCCGCCGTTGAAACGCAGGACGACCTGCTCGATAGGGGCGTATTTGACGGTCACGCGGGGCGAGAGTTTAAACCCTTTTCCGGCATATTCGCCCTTATACCAGTCACCGTACCAGTTCGCGTGGAGACCGCCGATAAAGGTCAGTTTCTCCTCCAGGTGGAAGGTGTATTCCCCGAAGGCACCGGCCATCGCCAGCGAACAGGGAAGCGGCGCGGGAAGTCCGAAACGCGAAAGCGGCTGGACGAGGTGGTCATAGATACCCGTCAGGCCGAGGGTAAAGTGATGCTGCTCGATCGTCTGGTCCTGATAAAGCAGGTTCAGGAAAGCGGAACCCTGCTCCGGATTGTAGGTGGAAGGGCCGAAGACGGCGTCCATCTTGTGGTAGGAACCGTCGGCCACCACGGCCAGGTTGCGGCTGTTGTCCTCATTGAGAGGTACGCCCACCTTGCAGTAAGCGTTGAGATAGGTATTGCCGATATCGGATTTCCAGGGGCCGGACATTTCGCCGCCCCGGCTGGTATGCCGCAGGCCCTTCAGGCCGAAACGGACCTGCAAGCCGTCGGGCGCGTAATACAGCCAGCGGTTCGCAAGGCTGTAGGTCAGTTGCAGCGGATCGTCAAGGAAGCCGTCCTTGTTGTGGTCCATCTTCAGGAAATTGCCGGAAGCGTGGCCGAGGATGACCGTGCTCCAACTGTCGCCAAGTTGCAGCGAGGAGGCCAGGTTCAGGTCTGCCTTGGTATCGCTCATCACGGAGGCGTTCACAAAGAGCGGTTTCTCATCCGTGGGCTTGCGGTGCTCCATGTTGATCTGGCCGGTAATGCCCTCGAGGCCATTGATAACAGAAGCAGCCCCTTTGGCAATCTGGATGCTCTCCAGCCACTGGCCGGGAACGTAGGAAAGGCCGAAGGGAGCGCTCAGTCCGCGCATCACGGGACGGTTCTCGTCGAGCATCTGGGTGTAGATGCCGGAAAGGCCGAGCAAACGGATCTGGCGCGCACCGGTCACCGCGTCGCTGTAGCCCACACTCACGCTGGCCGAATTTTCAAAACTCTCGGCGAGGTTGCAGCAGGCCATTTTGCACAGGCCCGCGGCGGAAATGATTTCGGTACGCAGATCCGAACGTTTGGAGAGGAAATTGCCGCCCTGCGCGCTCACGGTCACCGCCTCCGAAAGGGAGTCGGTCCGGTCGCGGTACATGCCGACGGTATCGGGCATTTCCTGCGCCACGAGCGTTCCAAGCGGCAGGAGCGCCGCCAGCAGCAACAGACCTATTTTCCGAAAGTTCTTCATCCCGATGCAGGAAAGCCGTTAATATCCTGCAAAAATACAAAATTATTCGTACTTTTGCGTAAATGAAGAACACGCACGTATGAAAAAGTTTTTCCAAATCTTCTTTGCCATTCTTGCCGGAGGCCTTGTGAGCCTGTTTATTGCCATTCTCATCCTTTCCTCCCTGTTCAGTACGCCTTCCGCGCCCACGATGCCCGCCGAAGCCGTGCTCCACATCGACATGAGCCAATTCGAACTGGCCGAACAGACCTGCGAAGACCCGATCGGCAGTCTGAGCGGAGGAGAAGAAGGAGGCGTCAAACTCGGCATCCTCGACATCGATTTCGCCCTCCAGGCGGCCGCCGTTGATCCGCACGTCAAATTCGTTTATCTCAAACCCGACGCCACCCAGGCCGGATTCGGTCACATCGAAGAACTGCGCGCCGCGCTCGAACGTTTCAAGGAGAGCTGCGACAAACCTGTCGTGGCCTGGATGGAAACGCCCGGCAACGCCGCCTACTATCTGGGCAGCGTGGCGGACGAACTCTACCTGAGTTCCGCCACGGGGGGAAGTCCGATGGTGACCGGACTGAGCAGCCAGCAGTTTTTCCTCAAAGACGTGCTTGAGTATCTCGGCGTCAACGTTCAGCTGATCCGGCACGGGAAATACAAATCCGCCGGAGAAATGTTTATCCGCAGCGATATCAGCGAAGCCAACCGCCGGCAGTACGAGGCCCTTCTGGGCAGCATCTGGAACAGTTGCGTGGAACAGATTTGCAAAAGCCGCGGGATGGAAACGGTCCGTTTCAACCGCCTGCTGAACGAGCTGAAACTCAATACGGCGGAAGATTTCCTGAAAGAAGGCCTGGTGGATGCCGTCCTGAGCAAGGAAGAACTGGACGGGAAACTCTGCATCCGCTTCGGCTGCGCCAAACGCAGCGACATCCAGGCCATCTCCCTGGCCGACTACATCAAGATCCGTGTCCAGCCCAGCGGCCGCAAAGAAAAGATTGCCGTCATCTTTGCCGACGGAGAGATGGTTCTTCACGCCAACCCCCGTGCGCGGACGCCGGAAATCGAAGGTACCGCCTTCGCCAATATGATTTCCGAGATTCGGGAAGACGACAGCATCAAGGCCGTCGTGCTGCGGGTCAACTCCCCCGGCGGCGCCGTGCTCTGCGCAGACAAGGTGAAAGCCGAAATCGACCGTCTCAAGGCCGTCAAGCCGGTCATCGCCTCCTATGGCAACTATGCCGCTTCGGGAGGATACTGGATTTCCGCGGGTTGCCAGCGCATCTTCACCGACAACACCACCCTGACCGGCTCCATCGGCGTTTTCAGCATAATTCCCGACCTGAGCAAGACTGTGGGAAAACTGCATCTGGGCACCGCAACCATCAAGACCAACGCCCACAGCGATATGTTCAGCATGATGCGTCCGCTCGATCAGGCGGAACTGGCTACGATGCAGGCGGACGTGGAACACATTTACGACGCCTTCACCACCCTGGTAGCGGAAGGCCGCAAACTAGACAAGGCCTATGTGGATGAAATCGCACAGGGACGCGTCTGGTCCGGCGCCGAGAGCCTCGGAAAGGGCCTCACCGATGAAAAGGGCACGCTCGAAGACGCGCTGCGCTACGCCGCTTCGGTGGCCAACGGCGACAACGGCAGCGACCTTTCTCTTTGGGAGGTGGTCTCTTACCCGGCCGTTCCCACAACCCTCGAACAGATTATGGGGTTGCTCGGCAGCCAGCCCGGGCAGGAGGAAATCCTCGCCGGGACACCGTTGGAGAACGCTTTCCAGAGTTTCCGCCAACTGAAAGACAGTGACTACGGGAAAGCCTATGCCCGTATGAGCACTGAATTTGTGATTCGCTAAAGAAATGGAAAACCCCAAACCCCTTTATCCCCTGTCGTTCAACGACATCCCGTCTTCCACCGTCTGGGGCACGGAACGCGCGCTCATCGCCGATACCGCCCTCGCGGCTACCCCGGTCCAGGAGGGCTGGCTCGCGGACAACAGCCTGCCGGATTTGATGGAGACCTACTTGGAACGCATTGTCGGCGACAAGGTTCTCTCCTGGTACGGACGACAGTTTCCGCTGAGTGTCAAGAAGTTGGAAGTAAGTGGAAGGACAGCCCTTACCGTCTGTCCGGACGACGAGACAGCTGCGCAGCGCTATGACGCCCTGGGCAATGCCAAATGCTGGGTGGTGCTCGAGGCCGGGGAAAACGCCTGTCTCTGGCTGGGTTTCAAAAAGGACACGGATGCGGGCGAACTCTGGCTGAAAAACAATGAAAACGGCCTCGCTCCGCTACTCAACAAAGTGACGCCGCACAAGGGCGAAGCGTACTTGATTGCACCGGGGACGGTCCATGCCGCGCAGGACGTTACCCTGCTGGAAATCAGCGAGGCGTCGGACCTCAACCTGCTTATCTCCGACTGGGGACGCAGGAACGGACAGCCCACGATGCTCGAAGAGGCGCTGGATCTCATTGATTACCGGAAACTTCCGGTCGAAGCGCTGCGGCCGATTCCGGTCAAAGAGGACGGAGTGGTTGCTCATCTTGTTTCGCGGGATGAATTTCTCCTGAACCGCCTCGCGGTGAATGACCCGCTGCATATCTACACCGAGCAGTACGAGAGCTTCATCATCTATGCCTGCGCGCAGGGTGAAGTGTCCGTTCAGTGGCACGAAGGCGGACAGACGTGCAATGCGATTCTGAAGACGGGACAGGCGTTGCTGATTCCCGCAGAGATGGAGGATTTCTTCCTTGTGCCGCGCGAAAAGGGGTCGGTTCTGCTCGAGGCGTACCTCCAGCGCGAGGAGCACGACGCTTACATCAATCCGGACGTTCCGGCCGAAATCGCGCAATAGCGCTTGCCGCTCAGACGGAGCGGCGCAGTCGCGCATGCCGCCCGTCTCTTTCAAGCGCTTACACACGCACACGATTGTTCAGGGGCAAAAATATATCAAAAAGAGCAGCCGAATTGACTGCTCTTTTGTATGTGAATAGCTCCTTACGACTAGAACGCGTAGCGGACGCCGATGCAGGGAACCAGCAGGGCGACAAATTCAATTCCCTGGCGAGGATAAAACACCGGGCCGTAGCCGACTCTGTTTCCTTCCCCATCAGTCGTATTTCCCGTCGCGATGCCCAGTCCGGGACGGAGGTCAACGGAGAGTTCGAGCGGGAATTCGAACTTGTAACTCAGACCGACCTGGCCTACAAGACCGAAATTGAAGGCGGAGTAACCGGGACCGAAAGAAGAACCGACCTGCAGACCGGGGCCGGCATAGAAGGTCCAGGTGCCGGGAGTCCATTCGGGCTCGGCGATAATGAAATCGTACACGCCGGTCAGACCGATGCCAAGACCACCCCAGCCGGGAAGACCGAGGTCGAGTTCGAGGAAGTTGTCGCCGAGATTGTGCTGATAGGAAACTTCAACACCCCAACCGATGCGACCACCGATAGCACGGGGCTGAGCCACTGCGGCGAAGGCCGTCGTAAGCGCCAGAACCGCGACAAGAAGAGCTTTTTTCATTTTTTATAGGTTTAAAGGTTTCTTTTTTCAATTTTCAGGCGCAAAGATAGTTATTTTTCCATTTTTTCCCAAAACTGATTATTTTTGCATTTGAAAAAAATGAAATCGGCCATGATGCGCGAAGAAACCGTGTTCGGTCCCATCCATTCCCGTCGCCTGGGCGCCTCCCTGGGCATCAACCTGCTGCCCCGCAAAGGCAAGTTCTGCAACTTCGATTGCATCTATTGCGAGTGCGGCTGGAACAAGGACGGGAAGGAGGACAACGTTCTCCCCACGGCCGCACAGGTGCGCCGCGCGCTGGAAGACAAACTGGCAGAACTGATGCTGGAGGGCAAGCACATCGATTCCATCACCTTCAGCGGCGACGGCGAACCCACGCTCAACCCGGATTTCCCGCAAATCGTGGAGGACACCCTCACCCTGCGCAACGGTTTCTTCCCGGATGCGAAGGTCTCCGTGTTGAGCAATGCGACGCGCCTGGGCAACCCCGCCATCGTGGCGGCCTTGAAAAAGGTGGACAATCCGATTTTGAAAATCGATGCCGCTTCCCCGGAAGCCATTACGCTCATCAACCGTCCGGCCTTCCCTTACGATTTGGAGCAGATTGTGGAAAACCTGCGGGCCTTCGACGGAGATTTCATCCTGCAGACGATGTTTCTGCGCTGCCCCGGCTTCGATTCCACTGCGCCCGAGGCCCTCGGCGCCTGGATGGACCTGGTCCGCGAACTCCAGCCGCGGGAAATCCAGTGCTACAGCCTGGACCGTCCCACCCCGGAGCAAAACCTGGAAAAAATTCCCCTGGAAACGCTGAAAAAGCTCGTCCGTCCGCTGGTGGAGGAAGGCTTCCGCGTGGAGTGTTTTTAGTGACTTAAGAAAACCTATGGAAAAATTACTCAAATACCGTGTTTCCCTGCCGGGCATCAAAGGCTTCGCCCGGGTCTATCTGCTCAAACCCGGCACCTCGCTGTTTGCGTTCGGCAAACTGATGCGCGCCGACATGGACTTCCCCCAGGACCAGATTGTCATCTTCAAGGCGGTGGACGCCCAGGGCAATGCGCTGGCCCGTTTCAGCGTGAAAGACCTCGGACACGGCACCATCGACGTCGCAACCGTCTCGTTCTGCCACAAAGAGGGCTTTGATTCTTTCATCTATTTCTACGATACGACCAACCGCAAGAGCGTGCTGGTGGACTTTGTGGGCGAAGCGACAGCCGTCGAAGGCGAACGCTACCCTATGCTGGTCGAGGCGGAGTCGAAGGGTCCCAACCCCATCGAATTCGAAAAAGGCTACATTGCCATGGAGGATATGCCGGATGACCGGCGCAAACGCCTGCTCAGCGGAGATGAGGATGAGGACGAAGCCTTCGAGGATGAGGAAGACGGAGACGAACTCGAAAAGGAAGAAGAAATCTACGGTGACGACGAAGAAGAAGGGGAAGAATAGGCTGCTGATCCTGCTCGGGCCGACCGCTGTCGGCAAGACCGAGCTGAGCCTGGAATACGCACGGCGCTACGACTCCCCCATCATTTCCTGCGACTCCCGCCAACTCTATCGGGAAATGCGCATCGGTACGGCCGTCCCCTCGGAGGAACAACTCGCCGCGGCGCGCCACTATTTCATCCGCGACCACAGCATTTTCGACCACTACACCGCCGGGAAATACGAACTGGAGGCCCTTGCCCTGCTGGAAAAACTCTTTACCGAGGGGCACGAAACCCTCGTGATGGCGGGCGGTTCGGGTTTCTATATCGACGCTGTCTGCCAGGGGCTGGATGATTTCCCCGAAGCGGACCAGGAACTTCGCGCGGAACTGACCCGCCGCCTGGAAGAAGAGGGCGTGGAGTCTCTCCGTCTGCAACTGAAATCCCTAGACCCCGAGTCGTACGAGTCCATCGACCTTGCCAACGGCCAGCGGGTGGTCCGGGCCCTCGAGGTCTGCCTGATGACGGGACGGCCCTTCTCCTCCTTCAAGACAAGCCCGAAGAAAGAACGGCCGTTTGAGATTGAAAAAATCGGGTTTACGCGGCCCCGGGACGTGCTTTACCGGCGCATTGACCAGCGGGTCCTGCAAATGGTGGACGAAGGGCTGATGGAGGAAGTCCGCTCCCTGCTCCCCTACAAGGACGAAGTCGCACTTCGGACGGTCGGCTACCAGGAATTGTTCCCCGTCCTCGAAGGGGAATATCCGCTGGAAAGGGGCATCGAACTGGTCCAGCGCAACACCCGGCACTATGCCAAGCGGCAGCTTTCCTGGTTCGGAAGGGACGCTTCTATCCGCTGGATTACGCTGTAATCCCTAAAATTCCTTGAACGAAACGGCAAAGCCTCCGCCGGGAGCCATCCGGACGGGAATGACATCCTGCGCGGTCACGATGCGCTTTTCAATGCGATAGGCCGCATTGTTGGTCTGGTAGTGCGCGTCGGGTGCATCGGTGTAGAACGTGGCCTGATAGCGTTTGTCGGAGTCCAGGAAGTTCATTGGAACATAGAACGTGCGTTCGTTCTCATCGGTAACCCCGCCCAGGAACCACTGGCCTTTGTCGCGTGACTGACGGGCCACGATCAGGTAATCCCCCGGTTCGGCGAAGAGATAGCGGCTTTTCTGCCAATCCACGGCGACATCCTTGATGAACTGGAAGGCATCCGGATATTTGGCGTAGTTCTTCGGAAGGTCCGCCGCCATCTGCAGAGGGGAATACATCGTCAGGTAGAGGGCCAGCTGATTGGTCAGCGTGGCCTGCACGTGGGAACCGTTGTTCGGGCTGAAGGTGGAGAGGTCGGCCTCGAAAATACCGGGGGTATAGTCCATCGGCCCGCCGTTGAGTCGGGTGAAAGGCAGGATGGTTACGTGTTCGGGCACCGTACCGCCGAACGCCTGATACTCGGTGCCGCGGGCGGACTCATTGCCGATGAGGTTGGGATAGGTGCGGCAGAGGCCGGTGGGACGGATGGCCTCGTGGGCGTTGACCATTATCTTGTGCCGGGCGGCCTCGGTGATGCAATAGAGATAATGGTTGACCATCCACTGGCCGTAATGATACTCGCCGCGGGGAAGGATGTCTCCCACATAACCGCTCTTGACCGCATCGTAGCCATAACGGTTCATCAGGTCGTAGGCGGCTTCGAGGTGACGCTCGTAATTGCGGGCGGAGGAAGAGGTCTCGTGGTGCATCATCAGCTTGATGCCCTTGGAATGGGCATAAGCGTTGAGCGCCGGCAGGTCGAAATCGGGATAGGGCGTCACGAAGTCGAAGACATCGTCCTTCCAGCAGCCGGCCCAGTCTTCCCAACCGATGTTCCAGCCCTCGACGAGCAGCTGGTCGAAGCCGTGCTGGGCCGCAAAATCGATGTATTCACGGACCTTTTCATTGTTGGCGCCGTGGCGGCCGTGGGGACGGGCCGAGGAATAGTCTGTCCGACCGAGATGGACGGAGGTGAATTCGTTGGTGTAGGACCAGGTGCAGGGGCCCGCGATCATTTCCCACCATACGCCCATATACTTGGTCGGATGGATCCAGGAGACGTCGTCGTACGCACAGGGGTCGTTGAGATTCAGCACCAGCCGGCTGGAGAGCTGCTCCACGGCGCTGCCGGCCACCTGGATGCTTCTCCAGGGGGTGTGGCAGGGGGTCTGCATATAGCCTTTCCAACCCTGCGCATCAGGCGTCAGGAAGGAAGTGAAGGTCTTCGTCTTCTCGTCATAATTGAGGTGCATGCAGGGATAGTTGACCAGCGCGGCCTCGTGAAGGTTGACATAGAGGCCTTCGTCCGTCTTCATCTGGAGGGAGGTCTGCACGCCCGTCAGCGAGAAGAAAGTCGTGCCGGCGTTGCGGGAAAGGCGGTCCTGCATATGGCTGCGGATTTCGCTCAGGCGGCTCGTGGTGTATTCATACTCCTGGCTGGAGAAGTCGCCGGGAATCCACCAGGCGGTATGGTCGCCGGCCATCGCGAATTCGGTCTTTTCTTCCTTGATGACGAAATAGCCGAAACCGTTTTCGTCGGGGAATTCGTAACGGAAGCCCAGACCGTCGTCGTAGAGGCGGAAACGAACGTCCAGCCGGTGGTTGCTGGGACGGAGGAGCAGGCATACGAGCAGCTCGTTGTAACGGTTGCGGATGAAACGCTCCTCGCCCCAGACCGTCTCCCAGGTCTCATCGAAGGAGTCCCGCTTGGTCCCGATCACTTCGAAATCGGAATCAAAGGCATAGCAGTCGCGGTCGTCCACCCGGGCGATCGTGCCGTCTTTCTGCTGCTTCATAATCCGCGGAGCCAGGCTGCCGCGCAGTTCGAAGCCCAGACGGGAAGGCAGGATCACAGCCGTTTCCCTGCGCTGAAGGGCATATTGGGGCGTACCGTCTTCGAGCAGGCGGAACTGCATCGAGAGAACGCCTTCGGGAGAAGAAAGACTGTCGCAACGGGCGAGTTCGGCACTGGCTTTTCTGCCGCCGGTGCAGGAGACGCTGATCAGAAGGACAAAGGAGAGGGCGTACAAAACGCCGGTTTTCATCTTATGCATGGTTTTCGTCATTATTTTCAGATTAATTCAGGACTCGAAGCGTGTTCGTGGACTGGGCCTGGTTGGCGATGCTTCCCTGTGAGAGCGGAGCATACAGCTCGAGGGAAGACTTGAGCATACCGCCGTCGCCGACGGCATTGATCTCTTCGGCGTTCATTCCCGAGCGCCAGAAGAAAAGTTCGCGGAAGGAGCCGCCCCCGAAGGTGAATTTCGTCGGAACGAGGCGCTCCGGAGCCTGCTTCTGGAGTATTCCGTCCACATACACGTTGGTGACACCCTTCGCATAATAGTGTGTAAGGGCCACCAGGTGCCAGTTTCCGTCGTTTACATGCAACACCGCGGCGTTCAGCTTCGTTTCCGCTCCGGCGCCCGTTTCCACGCGGAGGAGGTCGGCGGAAGAAGTGGTCTTGACATAGAAGGCGACGGTAAAGGGATGGACGGTCGCCTCGGGCTCGAACACCAGGGAGGAGGCGCTCAAATCGCGCTCGCCGGAGGTGTTGCGGACCGGCTGGGGTTTCCCGTCGGACATGGCGTCGAACAGGGACGGGACCAGGGTGTAGGACATCTCGGCATGGCCGGCATCGTTGGGATGGGAGACATCATCTCCGTTCTGGTAGCCGTTCGGCCAGTGTCCCTCCCCGTCGTCCACGGCACCCAGCAGGTTGACCGAAGGAACGTCCCACTGGTGGATTTCGAGGTTCATCGCCTTCACTTTCGCGTAATCGGAGGCATTGAAATCCCCCCGGCCGTAGTTACCGGTAACGATCACGCTGCGGCCCTCGGTCCGGCTGCGGGCGATGAGTGCCTGCATGTTGTTCTTCCACTGGTTGTAAACGGCCTGCTGGTCGCTGGCGCCGTGGATGCCTTCGTTGCCCAGGGAAAGGGCGAAGATGACATATTTACCGCCGTCGGTCTGCAGATCGTCGTAGCGGGCCGCGAGGGAAACGGTGTTGTTGCCGGGAACGCTGCGGTTGGAAAGCAACCAGCCGCTGGTCAGGGCGTTCTTCGCGTACAGATACATATAGCCCTTGTTGTCCGTGGCGCCCGTACCCGTCGGGACGGAAGATCCCATCACGGTAATGCGCTTGGTGACATCGTGGGCGGGGGTAATCGAATAGGTGAAATCGCGGAGATTGACCGTAATGTCGTAGGTACCGGGGTTGATCTGCATCTCTTCGCTTTCCGTATTGTCGTCAATCACGACGCTGCCCCCTTCTTTCAGCTTGAAGCCCAGGGACGTCCGCGTACCCTTGACGCGACGGAACATAGCATCGCGGTTGCTCGCCGACTTGAAATCGAAACGGGCACGGCCGAAGCGGCTGAAAGGATAGGTCGGAGTCATCGTTTCCGGATTTCCTTCGGAAGCGCCGGGGAAAACGAGCCCGCTCCCGCTGTAAACGCCGTGGCCCGCGTAGGAGATGGACGGACCGGACACCCCGAAGCCTTTGACGGCATTTCCCTCGGGAGAGAGGGTGGGCAAAGGAAGGAAGGTATAGGTTCCGTCCAGCGGATTGGCCCGGAAATAGGCCGGTCCGTCAACGGTGGCGGTGGTGCTCAGTTCGTGGGGCTGACCTTTCCTGTCCGTCGCGACCAGGTTCACGGTCGCGCCGCTGACGAAGCTGGAAACGCCGTCGAAGGTGTTGTCCGTCCCGGTCGGGTGCATCTGGAAGGTCTCTTCGGAAGAAGTGGCGCTCAGGGCGGTATAGCCGGGAAGTTCTTCGATGTCGCTGAAAGCATAGGTGTAGCCGGCGGCTTTGAGCTGCAGGCGCACGGTGGCCTTGTAATTGGAAGTGGTGTAGCCGTTGATGGCCGTATTCTGTTCGGCGCTCAGGCCGTTCTCCCAAGTCCCGTCCCCCTTTACCGGCTGGATCTGAAGGCCGTAAGGGTCGGTGTCGTAACGGGAATAGCACTGCCAGGTGTCCGTTTCGTTGTAGTACATCTGGAAACGGAAGATAAAGTCCGAATTGGTGCCCCAGCCTTCGTGGTGGGTCCAGCCGAAAGGAATCTGCTCGCCTTTCCATACACCGCCTCCCTCATAGGTAAGGACGGCATTGGTTTCCCGCGAGGGCTGCAGATAGCGCACGCTTTCTGCCCGTTTGAGGGCGGCGCCGCCGGTCTTGCTGTTGATGCGGATCCGGTACACGCCTTCGCGGCCCACACCGGCCCAGACGGGCTCTTCATCCTTTTCGAGGCCCACGATGGCCGTCCCTTCGGCATTGAAGGAGAAGCGGTAGTTCTCGTCGGTCAGGAAAACAATCTTCCTGTCCGGATTCAGCTTGATGAAAATCTCATAGTCGAAACCGGCGGGATCCGCCATCGAAGCGCTCTTGTCCGTCCGGTCCCCGGCCTGATCCACCTGCGTATTGATGAAAGAGGCACTGTAGCGTACAGGAGTCCCTGCCGTGTCGGGAGCGGCTATGGCATCCCCCAGCACATTGACCGTCCGGCCTGTAAACTGCGTGGAGTCGCGGGTAGGTGCGGGCGGAACCGGGGGTTCCGGGGTCGGCGCCGGCGTAGGGGCGGGGGCGGGATTTTCGGGTTGTTCGGCCTGGCAGAAGCAAGCCAACAGAACGGTCGCAAAGGCGGCCAGCATCCATCGCGTAGATTTCATGGCTGAAAAAATAAACCCGGGGAGAGGTCCTTTCGGTCGACTCCCCGGTTTTGAAAATGAATTACTTGCGGATATTGGAAATCTCGTAGGTGTATCCGGCGGCATTGAGCTTGAGGGACATATCGCAGTAGCCATAGTCCTCCTGATACTCCGCCCGTCCGAGGTCGGGATCGTTCTCCACCGTAAGGAAGTTGCTCCAGGAAGAGAGGGTACTCGTGTCAGTAAGAGGCTGGATATGCTTGGAGGTATAGACGGATTCCGTCTCATAGCGTCCATAATACTGCCACGTTCCCGTTTCGTTGAAATAAATCTGGAACTTGAACTTGAAGCGCTCGCTGTTGCCCCAGGCCTGAGGATGTGTCCAGCCGAAGGCCGGATAACCCGTCCAGACACCATTGCCCTGATAGAACAATTCCTGATTCGTCCCGCGGTCGGGCTGGAGGTAACGCACGCTCTCGGCACGCTTGAGGGCGACTTCCTTGGTAGAACTGTTGATGCGGATGCGATAGACGCCGTCGTTGCCTACGCCAGCATAACCGATTTCACTCTCGTTGATAATGCCTTCAATGGCGGTACCGGCCGCGTTGATGGCGAAGTGATGCCCGGAAGCGGTCGTGAAGTAGAACTTGGTATCCTTGGTGAGTTTCACAAAGATCTCATAGTCGTATCCGACGGGGTCGGCCATCGTGGAACTGCTTGTCACCCGGTCACCGGAATTGGCGACATTGCTGTTGTAGAAGGCGGTGCTGTAGCGCATCTGCGTTCCGGCCACGTCGGGGCTGGCCACGGCAGAACCATAGACATAGACGTTCTCGCCCGCTGCGATTGGATTCTGCTTGTCCCAGATATCGCTGACGATGTGGGTATAGTGACCCATGTCGTCGTTGAAATTGACGGTCATCGTGCAATAATAACGATTGTCGCCACCCTCGTAGTCACTCTGATATTTGAAGGCAGGACCCCAGTGATCCGCATCGGTGGAAGGCTGCGTATAGAAGTAATCCACGGAAGTGCTGCCGTAGGTAGGATTGTTCCCATTATCAATCCAACGACCGTAATACTGCTTGGATTCATCCGCGAACTTGACCAGGAAACGATAACGGTTCTTATAGGCATCGCCGCCCGTCCCCGTCCGGATCCAGAAGTTTTCATGCCGCCAGACGCCATTGCCTTGATAGCTGAAAAGGCGGGAATCCAAGCCGTAGAGGTCGTACTTGACTTCGCTGATCTGCTTAATCTCGGCCGCCATCGTGCTCATATTCATCCGGATGCGGTAGATACCGTCGGCGGGAGCGCTGTAGGCCGCGGCAGAAGGAGCGGAGAGCGACTCAACGGCCGTTCCGGCGGCATTCAGGCCAAAGACCACATTGGGGGCGCCGCTCGTGTAGTGCGTTTCACCTTCGAAATAGAAGGGGCTCCCGGCATTCAGGCGGGTGAAGATTTCATAATTGTAAGCGTAGTCCGTCACGTCGTTGCCGGTAATGGAGGTGTTCCAATAACCATCCGCTCCAACATAAATCGCTTTCTGGCCCGCTTCGTCGGCACCGGCACCCCGGATGGTGAGGTAGTCGCCCAGTTCAAACTCCTTGAGCCAGTTGGTAATGGTGCGCGTACCGAAATCGAAGTTGCCGTTGCGCGCAATGGTGATGCTGTTGGTGTTGGACACCACACCGTACTCGACACCTTTCTGAATGGTCAGGCGAAGACCGTTGGAGTAGGTGCCGGGCAACACGACAAAGTAATAGGCCGAACCGTTGACGAACACGGAAGGGTGGGCACTGAGCGAAACATAGTTGACGCCCGCACCTTTGGAGACAATCGTGCCGTCGGCATTGAGGGTCACGGCACCGGAAAGGACATTGCCGTCTCCGATAGCTTCGAGTTTGAGGCCCGTCACGCCGTCGTTCCCCAGGGTCACGCTCACGATGGCGCCCACATTCTTAAATTGAATGTCGGGACCGGAGGTGCTACCGACGGAAAGGTTGGCGCTTGAGCCGAAACTACCGGCAACGGCCTCCTGTACGGTAGGGAGGAAGGTGCTGATGACACCGCTGGAAATGCTGGCTTCCCCATTGGCCGGGAACAAAGCATAATAGGTGTCGGAAAGTTCGGACAAGCCCTCGAAGGTAGCCACCTTGCCTCCTTCGGAAATGCTTTCTACCTCAAAGTTATTGCCCGCGGCGGAAGCGCCGGCAAAAACGGTAATATCATCGCTGTAGCCCCAGAGGATGGCACGGCCGCTGGTGGGGTCGAGCGAAGTCTTGGTCTCGGAGGTAGCGGTTAATGTCATCTTGACTTTTCCCGCGGCGGGTTTATCACCGGCGGCGGTATTGTCAACGGGGGCTTCCTTCGTGCAGGAAACAAGGGCGGCAAAAGCGGCCAACAGGATAAAGGAATACTTTTTCATCGCTTCATTGGTTTTACTCTTCCGCCCAACCGTCGGAATAAGGGGTTAAAAAGTCAAAGTACTCGCCGGTGGCGCTGGCAGCGCAGGGAGTCTGAACAGTCAGGAACACACGGAGAATCTCCGGTGCCTGATAGGATTTGTGGTCAGTTTGGTTCATTTTTCGTTGAACGGGTTAAATTTCTTTGATGCAAAGTTCGTCTAACTGTCCGGAATAGCGGTACGATTTCGTGCGGAAAGTGTACGATTTTATTACAGGCGAAAAAGATTGCCTCAGAGCTTGATGGAATTGAGCAAATCCAGTTTTCCCCTTTCAATCAGATCCAGAATCAGCTCTCCGAAAAGGGTATTCTGCCAGGCAAACCAGGGACGGGTGTAGACATTGGGATCGTCCACATGGAAAGATTCGTGCATGAAGCCCGTACCGGCATCGGTGAGCATCAGCATCTCGACACAGGATTTGATTTCATCATCCACGTCGGAAGTGAGGGCCTTTATGATCAGGCTCATCGGCCAGGCCATATCATAACCGATATGGGGGCCGCCGATTCCTTCGGCCATCTTCCCTTTGAAGAAATAGGGGTTGCTGCCGCTCCAGACGAAAGCCCGGGTATTCAGATAGACGGGGTCGTCGGCCGGAACATCGCACAGATAGGGAAGACTCAGCAGACTGGGAGCGTTGGCGTCGTCCATCAGCAGGGCGTTGCCGAAGCCGTCCACTTCGAAAGCGTAGATTTTTCCATAAACGGGATGTTCCTTGACGGCGTGTTCCTTGAGGGCCGCGGACACCTCCGAGGCCAGGTTCAGGCAATCTTCTGCCATGGATCCCTGATGGTTGACCGCCAGGAGAATCTCGGCGGCCTTGCGCAGCGCGCTCACGGCGAAGAAGTTGGAGGGAATGAGGAACTCATAGGTGGTCGCATCGTCGGACGGACGGAAAGAAGAGGCGATCAGGCCGCAGGGCTTGACGGGCGCGCCCATTCCGTTGCAGCATTTCGTATCGAGCTGACGCTCGGTGTGGCGCTGGAAATAGTAGGGGCCGTGACCGCCGAAGCGCTGCTGCTCCCGGAAGGTCTTCAGCGTCAGTTTGACCGCCTCGATCCAGCAGGGGCCGAAGACGGAGACATCGCCGGTCTGTTTCCAATAGGCGTGGGCCAGCCGGATGGGATAACAGTGGGAATCGATCTCCCACTTGCGTTCGTGCACTTCGGGGCGCATCTGCGTGTTGTCGGACATCCACTCCCCTCCCGTCGGACCGTCGTTGAAGGCATTGGCGTAAGGATCCAGGACGATCAGTTTGAACTGCTGGTTGATGACGCCGGCGATCAGCTTGCGCAGGGCCTCGTCCCCGGCACAAAGGCGGACATAAGGCCAGACCTGGGCGCCGCTGTCGCGCAGCCACATCGCGTGGATGTCCCCCGTATAGACAAAGGTCTCGGGATTGCCCTGCTCGTCTTCACGATAATGGACGGTGGTGTCGAGGGTGTTGGGAAAACAGTTTCCGAACATCCAGGAAAGCGTCGGGTTGGTCAGCTGGGCCTGAACCTCGAGAATGGTTTTCTCGACGGCCGGAGAGGTAAAGAGCCTTTCGGCCGGACGCTGACTCACCAGATTCGGAACGGGGTGTGCATCGATCAGCGCACGGGGAATCTCCACGGCCTGATGACCGACTCGCGTATCGCGGCCGCAGGAGAAAAGAATCAGGGCAATCGCCACAAACGCTGCACAGCAGCCACCCAGAAGGTACGTTTTACGGTTTTTCATATCCATTTCTATTGAAGGCTTATCGTATGGGTATAGGTTTCTCCTCTCATTTTCAGGACAACCACGACGGACGCTCCGTCCCAGGTCGCATCCTCGGGCGTCTTCCAGGAATAAGCCCACTGGTTGCCGATGGCGTCGGAGTAGCGGTAGGCATTGTAGAAGCCTTCCGTACCGATTTCGCTGACGTTGACATCCGCCTTGAAGGGACCGACACGGTCGGTCGGAGCACCGTTGTAGTCGATCCGGAAATGATAGCGGGAATCATATCCGCTGTGCGAGACCAGCGCAATCCGGAATGGATTGACCGTCACGGTCCATTCGCCGCCGCCCAGATACGTCATACGGGACTGATAGGCGCCGTCCACATCCCAGGGACGGTTCCAGAACCAGACATCGCTGACAGTGACGCTCGTCCAGCTGAGTTTTTCAAAATCGACCGTCAGACAGCGCAATTCATCGGTGGTAAAGGGAGAGGCGGGGGCCGCGGCTTCTTCGTGGGCCACCACCTGACCATCTGCCATAAGCGCAAAGGTCCGGTTGCGGTCATCCGTCAGCAAAAGGGTTCCGGACTTGATGTAGGAATAGACACTGAAGGCCGCCGTGCTGCGCGCGGCAGGTCCCGCGGACTCACTCTCGCTGACGGGCAGGGCGTGCTCCATCTCCGTGTCGGCGCCCGATTCCAGCGAGGTACCGCTGAGCGTAACGGTCAACGGAAGCGGATCCACTTCGAAGGGCAGCGTCAGCGTCAGGACCCGGGGAGCGCCGTTCTGCACGCCGGTCACGGACTCCTGTCCCTTGAAGGTACGGACGGTCCAAATGACATTCACGGATTTACCCACCTCACACCCCGCCAGACGGGCGACGCTGCGCAGCATCTCGGCACTGATGGTCACGGAAGGGGTGAAACCGTTGTTGTCACTCAGAACGGCATAAATCGGTTGGGAAAAGTCGCCGTTTTCTTTGTCAAATACGATCTGATAGCGCACATTGCCGCCCAGAGAATATTCCCAGTCGAAAATCAGGGGCTGGCCGGTCTTCAGATCCAGGGCGTAGCCGCTGCGGGGCAGCGTCAGCGAAGAGGGCTTCGTCAGGGGGCTGTCGTCCACCGTCCTCTTGGTGCAGGCGGAGCCCATTACGGCCAGCAGCGCCACGGCAAAAATCAATATTCTTTTCATCATATCAGAATTCTTTTTCAATCAGACACATCGCTTCCATCGCCTGGGCGGCGCTGGCATAGGCACCCATCTCGCCGCCGCTGCCCTTGGCGCGGGGACGGTACACCGTGGTGCTGAAGTAGGAGTCTTCCCAGTCGGAGCGGTTGACCCCTTCCTTCCAGTAGTACCAGCAATGGCGCTGGATAAAGGTTTTCAGTTCCTGTCGGATGGTGGGATCGATTCGGTCTATCTCCCGGTCGGTGGCCATCCGCGAAGCCCAGTGGTACCACACGGCGTGGAAGACGGCGTTGTTGTAATCCGTCCCTTCGTTTCGCATCAGGAACTCCCCTTTGTACACCTCGCACATCTCGGCACCCATCTGGCCGCGGGCGGCCATGATGGCCTTGCGCAGATAGCCCGCTTCGCCGCTGAGTTTCCACAGCAGGCGGCCGGCTTCCATACAGGTACCCTGGGTATAGCTCAAAGCCACTTCACCCGGAGAGGTGACGGTACCCAGCGGAGACATGATAATGAGATTCTGGTCGAAACAACGGCTGGCCTCGTTGAAATAGGTTTCATAAGCCGCATTGTCCCCTGCCTCCCGGGCATAGGCAGCCAGCATGGAGGCGCAGATACTGGCCGGACCGTGCGTACAGGCAAGGAGGGCGTTGCCCTCTTTTTCGGTCTTTCCTTCCTGGGCGTGATCCAGCAGCCAGATCAGCCAACCGTATTCGTTGCGGGCGAAACGGGGGCGGATGCACTCCACCCAGGTCCCTTCAGCCGCTTCGAAATAGCGGTGGTCTCCGGTCGCGTCATACATCTGGAGCAGACCGATAATCTGCCAGGCCGTATCGTCGCTGTAGTTGTTGCCGAAACCGTAAGGGCCACGGAAACGGGCGGGCGCCCAGTTGTTTCCCTGATGGCTGTAAAAATCGGACATATAGCCCTTGAGCTGTGCGGCCAGCGTCGGGTTGCTCTGTTCGATGCGGTCGTGCCAGTCGATCATGGCGGCCATCGCGTGCGGCTGCTGCCAGTAGAAATAATCGTTGTTGTGAAGGTTGTTGTAGGAAGTCTTGCAGAAGACGCCCGCGGCGCCGGGTTGGTTGAAGAACCGCGTCACCAGGGCCGAAGACACGGAGTCCGCGACACTCGTCCAGTTGAGCGGATGCAGGATGTATTCGGGCGTTTCGGCCTTTTTGCCCTTGCCCGCATCCGGATTGGTGATGGCCATATAGTCCTCATCGCAGGCGGTGAGGCAGATGGCAGAAAGGGCCAGGACAGTCAATATAGGATATCTTTTCATAACGGCGGTCTATTTGAAATGGTATTCGTGCCACCAGGAATGCAGCGGGTTGTCGGCATTCAGGTGAAGGATTACGTCGAGGGGACGTCCGAAGTCGGCGGGAAGGTAATTCCACATCACGCCCCAGTCGCGGTCTTTCATCGTCTGCGAGGTGTAGAGATTGACCCGCAGGTACTCGGCCGTATAGGATCCGGGGAGGCTGGCTTCCGTACCCAGATAGACCACGCTGTCGTCCGAGAGCGTCATATCGAAACGGTGACGGCTGTCGCCGGCCACGTTGTCGGAGATCGTATTGGGATAGTCCGCCAGTTTCCACACGCCCAGACCCTGATAGCTCAGTTCACGGCGGTCGGTCTGCATCGTGCCCGTCCAGGCGGCCGCATAGTATTCGATTTTCTTGACCGTCTTCGCGCTCCAGGCCATTCCGTCAAAGTCCAGCTGGAGCCAGCGGATGTCGTTTCCGCCGGAGATGCGGGTATCGACGGCCGCGGCGGAGGAGGTCATCGTACCGTCGGCGTTCAGGATGTAATAGCGGTTCCGCTCATCCTTGATCTGGAACGCGGCCCCGCCGTTGATGCGGGCGAAGATTTCGAATCCTCCCTCGAGCGCACCGCTCTTGTCGATGCCGGGAGAGGCCACCATCTCCATCGGGCCTTCCATCGCCGCTCCGCTGAAGGAGACGCCGGTAGGAAGGGGATCCATGGAATTGATGGTGCGGACCTTCAGCTTGCGTTTTTCGGAATAGACCACGCCGCCCACTCCCTTGGAAGCCCTGACCGTCCAGACGAGTTCGCCTTCGGAGTAGATGCCGATACCGGCCTTGCGGGCGATCTTGCTGAGATTCTTGGCGGTAATGCTCACATAGCTGCGGGAGCCATTGGACTGCCCGGGCACGCGGCTGACGGGCTGCGAGAAGTCGCCGCCGACCCGGTCGAAGAGCACCTCGTAGGACACGAAGCCGTTGTCCTCTGCCATGGCAGGGCCCCATTCGAAGTTCACGCCCTTGCCGGTGGACAAATCGTAGTAGGCTCCGCCCTCCGGCATATAGAGTCCGCTGCCGGGGACGATGTTCTGGTTGATGTCGCGGCCGGCGGGAAGACAGGCCACCGCGAGAGAAAGGGTGAAAAGGTAAATCAGTCGTTTCATAACTTCGTCCTCCTGTTAATTCCAGCCGGGATTCTGGCTGTCCCTCAAGTACGCGTTCTGTTCACATTCGCCGGCGGGAATAGGGAACCAGTATTTGATTCCGTAAGGGTTGTCGCAGAAGATCTGCGCGCCGCCTTCCATAAAGGGAGCGCCGGTGGCGGTGGTCGTCAGGTAGGCGTTGCCGGTCTCCTTCAGGGAAGGATCCGCGAGCAGGGCCCAGCGGCGGACGTCATAGCAGCGGCGGCCTTCGAGCGCCAGTTCGCAGCGGCGTTCGTTGCGGATCGCCTCCCGCAGGTCGGCATCGGCGGGTTTGTTGAGATAGGCCCCGGAGAAACCGGCCCGCTCACGCAGGCGCCGGACGGTCTTGTTCCACTGGTCGTCGGTGAGGGTCCCGTTTTTCTCGAAAAGCGCCTCGGCGTAGGTCAGCAGAATGTCGGCATAACGGTATTCCATCAGCGGCTTGCAGGAGTTGCGGCCCACGCCGATGGTCTCGGGAGCATAGTTTTTCAGGCTGTAGTAACCGGTGGCGGTACGGTCCTGGGAACCATTGTAGTCGTCCATCAGGGCCGGGTCGTTGTTGCGGGCGTAGTCGGCATCCTCCTTCCGGGTCCAGCAGGTATAGTACCCCTGGGCGTCCACTTTCACCCGGGCATTGATGATGGCGGGAACTTTGATCCTGCAGCCGTTATAGGCGAGGGTGGCCTGGAAACGGCGGTCCCTGTCGCTGTAGTCGGCTTTGGCCGCCTCGCTCCCGTCCAGTTTGCGGAAGCAGTCCACCAGTTCCTGGGTAGGAGAGAAGGCGACGACGCCCCCGGAGCCGATCGACTGGGGAACGTAGTTGCCCAGGCCCCAACCGCGGACGATCTTTTCCACGCCGCCGTCGGAAGCGAATTCGATCGTCATGATGGATTCCTTGCCATAGTGGCCGGTCAGGAAGAGTTCGGCGAAATCGGGTTCGAGGTCATAGGTTCCGAAGTTGCCGCTCATCAGCCGTTCACATTCCTCGATGCATCCCTCCCAGTTGTTGTTGAGCAGATGGACGCGGGCTTTCAGCGCCACGGCCGTGCCGCAGGTATAGCGTCCGTTCTCCACCGCAGGGATCTGGGTGTTCTTGGGAAGACGCTGGGCGGCAAACTCGAGCTCGCCGAGGATGAAGGGACGGATCACGTCGTCCGCGCTCGTACGCCGGGCCACCAGGGTCTCGGCGTTGGTCGGATTGGAAGTGAAGAAGGGCACGTCGCCGAACCAGGTGATCAGACGCAGGTAGGTAAAGGCCCGCATCAGACGCCATTCCGCTTCGTAACGCGCTTTCTTTTCATCGGACACCTTCATCCGGTGGAGGTTGTCCAGCGCGGTGTGGAGGGTGCGGAGTTCCTGGTAGCAGCCGTTCCACTCGCCGGAGAAGCGTCCGTTGCGGGTGTTGGCCATACCCGTGGCGACGGAGAGCCAGTCGCCGCTGTGGCGGCTTCCGTACACGTCGTCGGAGAGGAGGTTGTTGTACCAGTAGAGATTGTCGTTCCAGCACTGGCTGTAGCCCAGATTGAGGGCGGCATCGACGTTGGCCTCATAGTTCCAGAAGTTCTCGTCGGTGTAGGAATTGGTCGGATACTGTTCCAGGCCCACGCAGGAAACGAGGGTGGAAAGAAGGGCAAGGGAGAAAACAAATTTTTTCATACTTTTTCCTCCTTATTAGAATACAATGTTCAGTCCGCCGCCGAAATAGCGGAGGGTCGGATAATTACGCATGGAGTTGGCACCCCCGCGTCCCATGTTGCTGCCGAATTCCGTACTCTCGGGATCCACGAATCCGTACTTGGTGAGGGTCAGCGGGTTCTGGCAGTCGAAGAAGATGCGCAGGCTCTGGCAGTAGAACTTGGTCGTCCACTCCTTGGGGAAGGTGTAGCCGATCTGGATGTTCTTCACGCGCAGGTAGGCGCCTTCCAGCATGTTGAGCTGGGAGCCGGGCTGTCCCCAGTTGTTGACCTGGCTGACGGAGCCGAAGGCGGTCAGGCGGGGCCAGCGGGCGGAGGTGTTGTCGGGCGCCCAGTAATCGAGCTGGTGCATATACATCGTGGTGCCGTAGTCTACGTGGAAAGGCTCGAAGAGCTCGCCGCGGACGGCGCTGGTACGTTTCAGCACGCCCTGGAGCATGAAGCTGAAGTCGATCCCCTTCCATTTGAAGCTGTAGTTGAAGCCATAGGTGTAACGGGGGAAACCGTAACCCAGGTAGGTGCGGTCGGAATCGTTGATCACCCCGTCCCCGTTGATGTCGACGTACTTCACGTCGCCCGGACGCAGCTGGGTGCGGTCCACGCCACTCGGGACGGCGGCACGGAGGATTTCCTCGTAGGTCGAGAAGAAACCGTCCGTCCGGTAGCCGTAGTAGCTATTCAGCGGAAGCCCCTCCATCGTGATGACCGTCACGCCGTCGTTGGGCGCGATGGAAGGCGTTCCGTACTTGACGACCTTGTTCTTGGAGTCGGCCAGGTTGAAGGAGAAATTGTGGTGGAAATCGCTGTCGTGGGTCAGTTCATAGCTGACGGTGAGCTCCCAGCCGGTGTTGTCCATCACGCCGCGGTTTTCCTTGGCGATGGAAGCGCCGTACATCCCCGTCACGATCGAGGGCAGGAGGATGTCGCTGGTGCGTTTGTAGAACCAGTCGAAGTTGACGTTCAGCGAATTCTTGAAGAAAGAGGCGTCCAGACCGACATTGAAGGTCCGGGCCTTCTCCCAGGTCAGGAGCTCGTTGCCCATCGTGAACATCAGGCCGGAAACCGCCTTGCCGTTGAAGGAATAGGCGTTGGACCAGATGCCGTAGGTGGTCATGAAATCGTACAGGCCCACATCCTGCTGGTTGCCGTTCAGACCGTAGGAGGCGCGCAGCTTCAGATCGCCGCAGGCGGCCTTGTAGCCGGCCATGAACGCCTCGTCGGAAGCCCGCCAGCCCAGGGAGATGGCCGGGAAGAATCCGGCGTTGCGGACCTTCAGGAACTTGGAGGACATATCGTAACGGGCGGTCAGCTCGATGTAGTACTTCTCCTTGTAGGCATAGCTTGCACGGCCGAAGAAGGAACGGAGGGCATACGCGCTGTTCGATTCCGAAGAAAGTTTCGTGCTTTCCTCGATTACGGTTTCGGAGGAAGGCTGGTTGAGATCGTTCAGATAGCTCTTGTCCACCGTGATGCCGTAGTTCTTGTTCGACTCCTGCGACCAGCCCAGCAGGGCGCTGACGGCGTGGTCACGGGCGAAGGTGCGGTTGAAGTCCAGGAGCAGCTGGGTATTCAGATAGGTATTGCGACCCGTCCAGTCTCCCGCGGGGGTGGTGATGTTGCCGGAGAGCACCGCCTTGGAGGGATCGGACCATTTCGCGCCGTCGTCCGTACCGACCAGATAGGCGTGCTTGTCGGTGAAACGGTGCTCGTTGCGCGTCTCGGCGCTGACGACTCCGCGAAGTTTCAGGCCTTCGATGATTTCGACATCGATGTTGAAGGTGCCGGTCAGCGCTTCGTTGTCATACTTGTTGTAGCCGGCCGCGAGCAGTTCCGCGAGGATGGCGTTGGGGTTGCCGTACTTGTAGTTGTTGGCATAATAGACGGGCTGACCGTTGTACTCTCCCTGCGTGCGCAGGAAATAATAGGTCGGGAAGCGCACCAGATCCGCGAAGAAGAGGCCGCCGGTCACCGGAGACGTCGTTTCCTGGCGGGTGTAGCTGACGTTGGCGCCCAGTTTGAAACGCCCCCACTCGGTGGTCAGGGCCGTACGGAAATTGTAGCGGTCGTTGCCGTAACGCAAGTTGGCGGGGCTGATGTAGTTGGAATTCTGGTTGAAGAAAGAGCCGGACACCATATAGGTGGTGTGTGCCGTACCGCCGGTGACGCTCAGGCTGTAGTTCTGCTGAAGGGCGTTGTGCATCGCCTGGTTGATCAGGGGGCGGGTGTCACCGTTGGCCTTGAACGTCTCGATTTCCTCCAGGGTAAAGATCGGATCCTGTCCCACATTGACGAGCGACTCGTTGCGGAGGATGGCGTTCATATACGAAGGCACGGGCTTGTAGAGGATGTGCGGGTTCTGCACGCCGGCCTGGGCGCTGAAGCGCACCTCGGGCGTCTTTTCACGCTTGCCCGTCTTGGTCGTGATCAGGATGACGCCGTTGGAGGAACGGGCCCCGTAGATGGCGGAAGAACCGGCATCCTTGAGGATGTTGATCGATTCGATGTCGCTGGGGTTCAGGTCGTTCATCCGGTTGGCATCCGCCTGGGGAACGCCGTCGATGACCACCAGCGGAGTATTGTTGCCCATCGTGCTGACACCGCGGATCGAGATGTTCATACTGGAATTGGTCGGATCGAAATTCCCCGTCTGGATAATCAGGTTCGCCGCAGCGCCCTGGAGGGCCTGCTGGACATTGGCGACCGGACGGTCGGAGAGCACCTCCCCGTCCACCGAGGCGATGGAGGAGACGATGTGCTTGCGGGAGGTGGTACCGTAACCGACCACCACCACTTCATCCAGGAAGTTGGTGTCTTCCTCCAGCAGGACATCGATGTTTTTGCGCCCGCGCACGGGTATGCTCTGGGTGGCGAAACCGATGCTGCTGACTTCGAGCACATCGGTATCCTTAATTCCGGGAAGGGTGTACCGGCCGTCGAGGTCCGTTACCGCTCCCCGGGTGGTTCCGCCGACCATGACGGAAGCTCCGATAACCGGCTCGCCCGCGACATCCGTCACGGTACCGCTAACCGTGATGCCGTCTTGCGCAGAGGCAGGGAAGGCCCACAGCAGGGTCGCCATCACGCATACGAGCAGTGCAAGCGGCCTTTTCGGAAAATGGGTAATCGTTTTTTTCATAAAAAACACAATAGGTTTGACTCACTGCAAAATTAGACTGAATCGTACAAGGGCCTGTACGATTTTATGCCTAAAAAGTACGAAAATTTGCACAGCAGGAAAAATATGAATACCTTTGGAAAAACCACACGATTATGCACCGAAAACTCCTCCGTCTGCTTGCCCTCCTTCTGCTATTTCCCGTCCCCGGACGGGCCGGATTCATCCGCAGCATCTCCACGCAGGAAGGCCTCAGCAACAACTCCGTGCTGAGCATCGCCCAGGATCCGAACGGACGCATCTGGCTGGGAACCTGCGAAGGCCTGAACGTCTGGAACGGAGAACGGATGGACCACTACTCCACGCAGGACGAGGGGAAAGGAGCCCTCTCGGGCAACCTGATCGAGCGCATTCATTTCTGTCCCGGGCTCGGCTGCTGGATTGAGACGGACTACGGCCTGGACCTGCTGGACGAGGAGGGTGCCATCCGGCATTTCAATGATTTCCGGGGCCGCTACCGGCTTCTGTCCTGGGACAGTCCCGACCATTGCATCGCCCTCACCCAGGCGGGAAAGGCCTGGCAGTTCGACGGAATGACCTTTCTGCCGCTGCTGACCCCTTCCCTGCCCGCCTATGCCGACATCCTGGACAGCCACAGCCTCGGCGACAGGATTCTGCTTTTCACCCGCAGCGGGATCATCAGCGCCTCCGACAGGCTCCGGGACCTGCAGGTGATTTCCCACCAGCCCATCCTCTTTGCGGACTGCCATCCCGATGAAGCGTTCATCCTCTCTCCCGAGGGAATACTCTACCGCTACGATTATGCGGAAGGGCGTCTGGAATACAAGACAAGGCTCTCGGAAGACCTGCGCTCCCGCGGAGAGATCCGGAGCATCGTCCGCGACGGGGAAGACCTCATCGTGGCGTTTCTTTTCGACGGCGCCGTCCGCTTGAAATACCGGAGCGAACAGGAACACCCCTTCCGCAGCGAGCCCCTTCCGATCAGCTGCGGCGTCTTCGATCTGATCAAGGATTGCCGTCAGGACATCCTCTGGATGGCGACGGACGGACAGGGCCTGCTGATGGCGGCATCCGTCCCTTTCGATTTCCACCAATTCTCCAGCGAACGTTTCGGGGCCTTCTCCACCCCCATCCGCGCCCTTTGCCTGGACCGCCGGGGCAATCTCTGGATCGGCACCAAAGGAGACGGCCTGGTCTGTTCTCCGGCTTTCCGGGCGGATGAAAACGCCGCGCAGCAGCCCTTCCGCACCTACCGGAAGGAACTCAGCAATTCCGCCGTCTTCTCCCTGAAGGAAAGCGCCCGTCCCTTGCTGTGGATCGGCTCGGAGGGACAGGGAATAGACTATTATTCCTACCGCGACGCGCGCATCCATCACCTGGACGGCACGCCGGAAAATCTGCGCTACGTTCACGACATGGAAGAGGACGGGAACGGAGACCTCTGGCTTGCCACCGTCGGAGAAGGGGTGTTTCACCTGGCGTTGGAAGGAGACCCCGCCCATCCCCGCCTCCGCTCCTGCCGCAAACTGGAGCTGGGGAACCTGCGGAACGATTCCGAGTATTACTTCTGCCTGACCCTGGACAGGGACGGACGGCTATGGATCGGCAGCCGCGGCTGCGGACTGATTCACTACGACCCTTCCACGGGAGAGGCCCACGTCCACACCCTGGACGGAACGGGTTCGTCCGCCTCGAACGACATCTGGGACATCTTGCGCGACCGTTCGGGACAGCTTTGGGCGGCGACGGGCGGAGGCCTGTTCCGCCTGGACGGAAACCGGATGTCAGGGACCTCCGTAAGCAGCCTTATCCATCAGATCACGGAAGACAGGACCGGCAACCTGTGGCTGAGCACCAACAACGGCCTGATTCGCTATTCGCCCCACAGCCGCTACGCCCAGCGCTTCGGTCACAGCTACGGTCTGCAGACGCTGGAGTATGCCGACGGAGCTTCCTTCACCGATCCCGAAGGCCGTCTCTACTTCGGCGGAACGGGCGGATTTACCGTGGTAGAAGCACCGGAAGGCCACACGAGCCCGGTCCACCCGGACCTGACCCTGCTTTCCCTTCGCCGAGGCGGCCGGATCTTTCCCCTTTTCTATCCCTTGAAGCGGCCCGAAATCAGACTCGAACGCGGCGAACACCTCGACGGAGTCGAAATCTCCGTCCTGGACTATATCGACGGAGAAAATTACGATTACCAGTACCGCATTCCCCGCCTGAGCGAAAAATGGACGGAAAGCCGGGGCTATCTGCCCCTACCGACGCTGACCTACGGCGACTATACGCTGGAAATGCGCTACGTCCATCCGGAAAACAATCTCGAAGGACCCGTTTCCGTCCTGACCATCCACGTGCCCACTCCGGCGTGGATGAGCGGCTGGGCCATTGTCTTCTACCTGGCGCTGCTGGGCGGACTGATCTACTCGCTGGTGCGCCTGATCCGTCATCTGAGCGAAAAGGAATACCGCAAGCGCCTGGCCCGTCTGGAAGCGCTGCGGCGGGAAGAACTGCATTCGTCCCAGCTCAACCTCCTGCGGGATTTCGCCACGCAGATCGAGCGTCCTTCCCTGATGCTCGCAGCCCCGATCCATCAGATCCTCCACTATGGCCGCGCGGACGAATATGTCACGGCCTGTGCCGAGAACGCCCGCCACTACAGCGACAAGATCAACCACACCCTCCAGCTGTTCCAGGAACTGACCGGCGACGAACGCCCCCGGCCGGACATTGTCCTCTTCTCTCCGAAAGACAGCCTGACACAGCTGATGGACACCTATTCGGACATCGCCCGCACACGGAAGTTCGTTTTCGAATACGACATTCCGCCTACGCTCGTATGGGTCGGTTCCCCGCGCACGCTGATTATGGTATCCGATATGATTCTGACCAACCTCTTCTATCACCAGGAAGAAGGCGGCCGGATCTTCCTCTCCGTCGTGCAGATGCCACGGCAGCTGCGACTGGAAATCGGCACGGACGGACGCTGGCCGGATGTAAGCCTCGCCCGAAAGATGCTGGATCCGCAGTACGCCCTCGAGTATATCCAGAACCACCTCCAGCAGAGTCTGACCATCCAGGATGAAATGCGCCTGGCCGTCTGTCACAGCCTGCTCGAAAAAATCGGCGGAAACATCGACATCCGCCGCGAAGGAGGAGCATGCCGTTTCACGGTCGATTTTCCCCGGATGGAACTCGACAAAGAGTCCGAAAGCCTTCCCGACGCTGCGCCCGGACAGGAGGACGAAGAATATATGCCTTCGGCCAGCCTGCTGCTCAAGACGGAACTTCCCGACTCCCCCCTGCCCGGCCCCGACCTGAAGACGATGTTCGTTCTTTCCACCCACTCGGACATCACGGACGCGATCACCCTTCTGTTCCAGGCCGATTTCAACATCCGCCTTTACCGACGGGCGGAGGAGATCGCAGAGGTGCTCGAACGCTCACACCCCGACATCCTGCTTTGCGAAGCCCTGGACGGCGCCCCCCGGACCGAAGGGCTGGTCCGCTCCCTCAAGGAAAACCCGGAAACGGCCCGGATTCCGCTCATCCTGATCGCCCGGGAGCAGGGAGAATGGCCCGCTGACAGCTGGATCACCCTTCCCCTCAACGCCAAATCGCTGAAATTCTCCGTCGAACAGAACCTGCGCCGCACGGAATCCCTGAAGAACTATTTCAGCTCTTCCGTTGGTCTGTACGAATTCAGTGACGGACGCAAGCTCCACCACGAAGACAAGGAATTTCTGGAAAAACTTTACCGGGTCATCCGCAGCAACCTCCAGAAGCCGGGCCTAACCACGCGCGACATTGCCGAAGAGATGAACATGAGCCTGAGGAAACTGTACAGCCGGATGGACGGGGTGGTCAACGTGACGCCCAGCAACATCATCCGCGAATACCGCCTGGCCTACGCGGCGCAGGCCCTGCTGAAGACCAAGCTCACCACGGCCGAAATCATCTGGCAGGCGGGCTTCTCCAACCGGGGAACCTTCTTCAAGAATTTCCAGGCCCGCTACGGCTGTACTCCTAAAGAGTATCGGGAAAAGAACAGCTGAACACCCCTCCCTGGCGAAGCAGGCTGTCCGGGACGAACGTTCCGATTGTCAGTTCCCGGTGTTTTCGTCCGGGAGCTTCGCGGCAAAGGGTCACCCGGGGGCGTCCCGGGAAATCCAGCACGACCCGATCGAACAGCGGACGGGTCAGCAGGTACTCGGGGTCGGCGGGCGACCAGGTATAAAGGCCCAGGGCGGACAGCACGTACCAGGAAGACATCTCTCCGGCATCATCCATCCCCGCATAGGCGAGACGGTCCGCTCCCATATCATAGAAACGGTCGAGACAGGTATCGATGATCTCCTGGCTCCTGCGCGGCTTTCCGATCAGCGAATAAACAAAAGGAAGGTGGTGGCCGGGCTGGTTTCCGTGGCAGTACTGGCCGATGAAGCCCGTCAGGTTTTCCACCTCATATCCCCGCCAGGGTTCGCTGAAAAGGGAATCCAGCTTCGCTTCGATGCGAGAAGACGCCGCGGCGCCGCTGCCGTACAGCGAAAACAGGCCGGGAACATCGTGCGGCGGATAAAACAGCAGGTTCCACGCGTTGGACTCCCGCCACATATGCTGAAAATACGGATAATAAGGGTCGAAATCCTTTAGCCATTCTCCGCGCTCATTGCGGCCGCGCCAGAAACCGGTCGAAGCGTCGAACAGATGGCGATAGTTCCGGCTGCGCTCCATCAAGATCTGCTCGGAGGCCGTGTCGCCCACTTCCCGCGCGAGAAGAGCCGTCGCATAATCGTCGTAGGCGTATTCGAGCGTCTTATGCACGCCCGCCTTGAATTCTTTCCAATAGGGAATGCCGACGCTGTCCTTGTCGGAAATCCATCCCCTTTCGAGATACTCCTTAAGATAGCGTCGGCCGCCCCGCCCGGGGACGGTGGCATTTTTCAACAGGAGACGATAGGCCCGCTCCAGGTCGAAATCCCGGATTCCGCGCCCCCACAGTCCGGCCACGAAAGTCGAGGCGTGGTCGCCGTGAAAGAACGTGGGCATATAGCCTCCGTTTTTCTCTCCCCTTTCCGTAATGGACTTGACGACATCACAGGCCACTTCGGGCTGCAACAGTCCCAGCAGGATCAGTTTGTTGCGGTGATCATCCCAGAAGGACGGATCCGTGTAGCGGTTTTCTTCACCGCAGTCGCTGCGAAGGCAGGGCCAGAGCTGGCTGCGGTACAGGTTGGAATAGAAAAGGGAGCGTTCCCGCGGCGTCCCCCCTCTCACGCGGATGTGCGAGAGAAGCTCCTCCCAGCTATGGTCCGCCGCCCACCGGATCTGTCCGAAGTCTTTGTCTGCCATTTCCCGGGCGAGGTTTTCGCGGGCTTTTTCACAACTGGCAAACGAGAAACCGATGCGGAGGTTCAATGCCTGCGTTCCCTCCCGGGAGGCATTTTCCGCAAAATCCACGACCCAGACACGCGCCGTCCCCTTTCCGTCCGGACGGGGCGTACGGACTTCCCGGATGCCGGTCACTTCCCGGTCGCTGACCGCATAAAAATACATCGTCTCGCCGGTCTGCTGCCAGCCGCGGAAGGCGTACGCATCCACGCGCTCCACCCCGAAATCCACGACTCTTTCGTTGCTGCGGGTCAAATCCAGCAGCAGATGAGCGGAGTCCGAGGGGGAAACGAAAGTATAGCGATGGAAGGCGCAGCGCGGGGTCACCGTCAGCTCCACATCCGTTCCATAACGTTCCAGATACACCCGGTAATAGCCCGGACGGGCGTCCTCCCGCTGATGGGAATAGGGGGACGCGTAATCCAGGGCGGTGAAATCGCCCCGCACCGGCAGCATCGGAAGATGGCAGAGATTCCAGTGTCCCTTGCAGGAATGGGCGAAAGCACAGATCGTGCTGTCTTCATACTGATAGCCGCTGCCGCTATGGTACTGCGTCACGGGCGTCGCCTGCACCATCGCGTTGGGAAGCGCGGCGCCCGGAAAGGTTTCGGCTCCCCAGGTACGGGTCTTGCGGTGGCGCTCGTAGCCCAGATCCTCCTTTTCCCAGAGCGTGGCCGTCCCCAGAAAAGGATCGACCAGCTCCGTCAGACGTTCCTGCCGGCAGGAGGGAAGGGCCGAAAGAAGCAGGAGAAAAAACAGGAATTTACGGCAGCGTTCCATTGTTCGCATCGGGCTATCGGGACACCGGGACCACGCTTTCGTCCCAGCAGTCGGAAGGTTCGGAAGACAGGGTCAGGTCGAGGACGCCTCCCTTATAGAGTTCGTCGCGGTACAGCCAGCACTGCTCGAGCGCCTGGCCGTTGAAGCGGGCGGATTGCACATAATAATGCTCGGGTCCGTTGCCTTTCGTCCGGATGGTCAGCGTCTTGCCCGAAGCGTTCATCGGGCTCAGACGGATGACAATCCTGTCGAAGGCCGGGCTGCCCAGCTGATAGGTGGGGCGCTCGGGCGCGCCGCCCTGCACGTCGAACAGGCCCATCGCGGCGAGCACATACCAGGAGCCCAGCTGTCCCTGATCCTCATCCTGTCCGTAGCCGTAGCCGTGCTCCCCGTCCGTACCATAGAATTCGTCGCAGATCAGGCGCGTCCATTTCTGCGTAAGGGACGGTTTTCCGGAGAAATTGAAGAGCCAGGGTATGTGCAGGCTGGGCTGGTTGCCGTGGTTGTAGGGGCTGGCCAGACCGGAGAAGGCATAGGCGGTCTTTCCTCCGCCGAAGATGCTCTTGCGGGCCTCGGTGAAGATGGAATCCAGTCGGGCGTTGAAACATTCCTTTCCGACCCGGGCGATGAGCGAATCGGGATGCTGGGGCACGAAATAGGTATATTGCATCGCATTGCCCTCCTGGAAACCGCGCCAGGACTCGAGGGGACTGAAATTCTCGATAAAGGCGCCGCCGCTGACGCGGGGACGCACCATTTTGCAGTCATCGTCAAAGACCTTTGCCCAGCCGTCGGAAAGTTCCATCAGGCGGGCATAGTCCGCATCTTTTCCCAGCTGACGGGCCAGCTGCGCCGTCGCATAGGCGCTAAAGCCGTATTCAAGGGTATGGGAGACGGAAAAGGTCGCTCCGCGCGAATCGGCCACCCAGCCGTCCACATAAGGCACATAACCATCCTTGACAAAGCGTTCCACATCCATTTTCCCGGCTCCGGGGAGGCGTCCTTCCCATTCGAGGTTGTCCTTGCGGGCCGCCTCATACATCGTTTCGACATCATACTGACGGATGCCGCTGTTGTAGGCACCCGCGAAAGCGATGCTCACCATATTGGTCCCCACGCCCGAGACATAGCGGCTGCAGGCGATACCGTCGCCCAGCCAGCCGGCATCCCGATAGACCAGCAGCTGACTGGAAACCCAGTCGTTGTAATACTCCGGCCAGGCCAGGGCCCAGAGCGGAGTCAGGTTCCAATAGCCGCCCCAGATCGCGTCGGTATTGTAGTGGTTGTGAATGGGGTTGCCGGCCTCGTCCAGGGGAATCTGGCCGATACCGCCGTCGTTGCGCGGATAGGCTCCGTTGCAGTCGCTGGCAAGCCCCCTTCCGAGCAGGCAGTGATACAAGCCCGTGTAGAATTTGATGCGGCTCTCTTCGCTGCCGCCATAGACGGCGATTTTTCCGAGTTCATTCCGCCAGAGGGCATGGGCGCGGGAACGGGCCGTGTCGAAATTCAGGCCGTAACGCCCGGCCGAAGCCCCCGTCTCCCGTTCGAAATTGACCTGTGCGTTCTCGACGGAGGTATAGGAAAGTCCCAGGCGCACCGTCACCTCGCCGGCACCTTCATAATCCAGGCAAAGCACGGCGCCCGGACCGGAAACGGCGCCTTTCGTCGCAGGGAAATCCCCGCGGGCGGCGAGGGTCTCATCCCCCACGTGGAAAGCACGCACGCCACGGGGTGAGAGGGACAGATCGCCATAGAAAAACATCGACACCGAAGCGCCGCTCTGATATCGTTTCACATATTCGGGCTCGGTCACGACATAGCCCCAGAGATGCGTCCCGTCCGTCTCGGCATAGGCGTCCCGGACCGCTCCGCTCTCTCCCTGCCGCGTACCGACATTGACGAGCAGGTGGTTTTCCCCTTCGGAAAAACGGAAACGCTGGAAGGCGACGCGCTGGGTCGCCGTCAGTTCCACCCGGGTATCATAATCACCCAGGCGGACGGCATAATAACCGGGTTCGGCCTGTTCCTCCGCCTTTTCGAAACGGGAGCGCCAACCCTCGTCCGGATTTTCAAGCACGCCGGGCGTCGTGATCACCTCCCCCCGGACGGGCATCAGGGCGAGCCCCCCGACCTGGAATTCGTGGAAGCAGGGAAAGCCGTCGATGGACGTATGGCTGTCCTCATAGCCGACCGCCTCCCAGCCGTCGTGGTTGCCATAGGTGCCGTTGGTGGAAGCCCCCAGTTTGGCCATTCCGAAAGGAACGGCCGCCGGGGTATAGACAAACCAGCGGCTGTGGACCGTACCGATGTTGGGGTTGACATAGGCGGTGAAGTCTTCCTGCGCCGAACAAGCGGCCAGGGCCAGGAGGGAAAGAAGGATCAGACGCGTTTTCATAAGCGGAAAATTGATGGCCAAAGGTATGGATAAATCTATTTTCTCTCCAAGCGCTTTTTAAAAAGTAGACGCAATCAGCACAAAATCGTACTTTTTTCTTATCTTTGGGCGAGTATAAGCATCATTCTAACCCACAACACCAATGACGAACACCGTACTTGAGGCGCTCAAAACACGCCGCAGCATCCGCTCCTACAAGAGCGAACAAATCACCGATGAAGAACTTCAGGCCGTCCTCGAAGCAGGTACCTGGGCCCCCACGGGCATGGGCTATCAGGACCCGTGGATCGTGGCGGTGCAGAACCCGTCCCTGCTGAAACGCCTTTCCGAAATGAACCGGAAAGTCTGGGGCAAGGACATCGATCCCTTCTACGGCGCCCCCACCTACGTGCTGGTCTTCGCCTCCCGCCCCGAAAAATGGGCCAACGGCATCGCCGACGGCTCCCTCGTGCTGGGCAATATGATGAACGCCGCCCACGCCATCGGCCTGGGTTCCTGCTGGATCAACCGCGAACGGGAAATGTTCGACACCCCGGAAGGGAAGCAGCTGCTGAAAGAACTGGGACTTCCCGAAGACCTGATGGGAGTCGGCGCCCTCGCCCTGGGCTATCCCGCCGCCCCTGCAAAAACGCCGAAGCCGCGCAAAGAGAATTATTTCCGCATCCTCAAATAGCCAACCTATGTTTACGCTCATCGACCTTCCCTATGCACTGACCGCCCTTGAAGGCGTCATCAGTGCCCAAACGCTTTCCTTCCACCACGGCAAGCACCTGCAGACCTACGTAAACAACCTCAACAAACTGCTTCCCGGCAGCCCGTACGAAGGCCTTTCCCTGGAAGAGATTGTCAAAAAAGCCGACGGAGCCATCTTCAACAACGCCGGACAGGTTCTCAACCACAACCTCTATTTCACACAGTTCAAGGCTCCGCGGGAAGGCGATACGCCCAGCGGCCCCCTCGCCGAACAAATCAATCGGCAGTTCGGCTCATTCGAAGCCTTCCAGGAGGAATTCGCCGCCAAAGGCGCCGGCCTTTTCGGCAGCGGTTGGGTATGGCTCTCCGCCCAGGCGGACGGCACCCTCGTCATCACCCAGGAGACCAATGCCGGCAATCCCCTCACCAAAGGCTTGAAGCCCCTCTTGACCTTCGACGTCTGGGAACACGCCTACTACCTCGACTGGCAGAACCGTCGTCCCGATTACCTCAAAGCCCTCTGGAGCCTGATCGACTGGAACGAGGTCGAAAAACGATACGGGAGATAGGGCGTTCTCCAGGCGGCTACGCCTCCACAGTCGGCATCCCTAAAATCACGAACCGAGGTACACGTGCAAGCGGGAAAGGGGCGAAATCTCGCTCTGAGCGGGACCTGCAGCACGCGCGCACGCACAAAATGGGCCAAATACAGCGTGGAGCTATGCTGGAGCACGGCACCGCTTCGTTTTGAGGCCAAAAACAGCGTGGAGCTATGCTCCAGCACCTGGTCGGGCAAATGTGCACGTGCACTCTTGACCGACCGGGTTCCGAAGTATTTGGCGAGGAGCAAAAATGCGGGAAAACGTAGCCAGCGAAGTTCCGGGGAGATATCAAGCGAATGGAGCACAACCGCAAAGCACTTGCGAAGGCGAGGAGGCAACGCCGCCGGCAAGAAGGAATGCCGTCGGCTAAAGCAAAGGCGCTGCGCCGAGCGCGAAGGAGCGGCTCGCTTCGCGCCTTGCTTTTGCCCGAACCATTACTCGTTAGCACTTAGCTTTTACGCAGAGGTACACTTGAGAGCGGAAAATGGGCGAAATCTCGCTCGGAGAGTGCCC
>JAGCXP010000058.1 GCA_017961345.1 Bacteroidales bacterium
CCGCAAGGAACGGCCTAGGGCAACACCGGTGACTGGGGCTAAGTCGTAACAAGATAGCCGTACCGGAAGGTGTGGCTGGAACACCTCCTTTTGGGAGCCTTCTCTGACCTGATGCTTCTTCGAAGTCTAACGCGCGTACGAGCGAGGCTTGTCACCCGAAGTCTTTGCTATAAAAGAGCAGCCAGAAACGGCTGCTCTTTTTTTGTGTCCCGCAGTGGGATCCGACACGCGGCTGTTCCCCCGAATTTGGTCGTACATGCCAGACGAATACTTACAACACCAAAACCACAAAAAAATTGACGACCCTTTCTTTAATAATGATCAAAAACGGAGTAAATCCTTTTTCGTCTAATTCTCCTTAGTAAGTTTTGAGGTGATGTCGATGCCGTTCACGCTGATGGTGTGAGAGTCATAAGCAGCATGTGTCACGGTCATGAACTTATATGTGTTTTTCTCAGTGTAGAAGTGAATCTTGAGGTTACTGTCGGGGTCATTCCAGTTTTCCGCAGAGAATATAAGCGTGGAGCCGTCCAGCTTCAGGCTACTGCCTTGGAATTCCTCGGCATCTCTGCCGGTGACAGAGCAGGCAAAAACACCGTCATTGATGAATGTAAAGTCGGTAGTATTACCGTAAAACTTGACCGAAATCACCACCTTTGAGCCTTTAACGAGTGCATCGGCCAAGGTGCCTGAATTACCCTTCAGCAGATTGGCAAGATCAACGTTGGAGACCGAAATCTTAAGGTTTGTCACCTTGTACTTTGAGTCGCTCGAAGTCGCATCCAGGGTGTTGTTATGAATATCGTAGACCGCGGTGAGCGCCAGGTTGCCAGTTGCTTTCTCCCGGACATAGAATGTCAGCAGGGATTTTGCCTTGTCATGCTCCATCGCGATATCATAAGCCTTCTCCGAGGCTTCAGGTTCTCCGGTGCGGGTCAGGTAATCGTCCATCAGCTGGTAGGTGTCGCCGACTCTTACAAAAGGAACGGAGAACTCCTCACCGTTCACCTGAAAGGACAGAACCACAATGGTCCCATCCATCAGGGCATCAAGTGTTAATTCCGGATCATTGGGTGTGGGAGCGATTTTGTCCGTGCACGAGGTCAGGAGCGAAGCCGTTGTCATCAAACCGCAGATAAGGACGGCAGCAAGCATCAACTTTTTCATAACGTAATACTAATTGGATTCGAGTGTTTTACAAATTTAGAAAAATAATCCCGAACGTCAAAACCGACCCGGTTGTGCACAGTCCGCCGGGAACAAATCCACCCTCGAACGGTGCGCCGGCCGATCGCTGAGCAAGCACGAAGACGCGGCTTGCTACGCGATGGCCGGCACGCAGCAGGGCAGAAAATGGCGGGAAATCAGCTCTGGGAGCTGCTGTAGCGGCAGAATCAGTGCTGACGGGTGAACTGGCGGATCCGCTCGAGCATCTGCGCATTCCAATCGGCACTGCCGGGAATCTGGTAACGGGATTTGCCCGAAGCGGAAGGGAAAAACTGCGTAAGGCCCGAGTCGGTATACGTAACTTCGCCCCATTCGCTGAGCGTAAAACCATCCCCGCCCTCAACGGCCTGAATGACAGGGAGCGGATCCCACATCCGTTGACCCGTATTGCAGTCGCAGCGTAGATAGACCTGCTTGATCGGATGGACATCCGTCCACGAGATGTCTTCCAAGACCGTCTCGGGTGCGTACTCGATGGCGCCGCCCGTCTCACTGGGAGAAAACATCATCGGAACCTCGGCCGGCCACAACGCGAAAAATGCCTGCGAGAAAGGGTGACCGCTGCTGAAATTGTAATCCTGCTCAACGAAGTACCCGAACTTTCCACCCATCACGTAAAGGCACCTGACCTTCCGGCGGACCAGTTCCGCGCCCGAAAGGGGCGAAATCTCATCAGGGCCCGACTGCAGCAGTTGCGACAGACAGGTTAGGAAACCGACGGAAACGATGCTTACCGAACAGTCGGCCTGGTCGGAGAGCAGACGACGGTAGAGCTGCCAGCCATCGGGGATCGGGGCGTCCTCCGCTAACGAACGTTTGAACAGAAGACGTCCCTGATCATCCGTCCACTGCGGAAGGTCCCTGTAATCGATGAACACCTTCGGATCCTTGATGCCCTCGCGCACCTGGCCGATCGGGATATCCGGATGGCCGAAAAAAGTATTCATCACATCCGCACAGGCCGCATAACACGCACCCTCCCGGTCCACCACCACACCCAGCAGCTTACAGCGGCCCTGCTGATGATAGCAATGCAGCAGCTCCAGTGCAAAAAGGTCGTCTGCAGACGAACCGATGTCAGTGTCGAAGATGACAAGCGGGACATCGGGGCCGCTGACGGTCTCCCGGCAGGAGGAAAAAAAGAACAGGGTCGGGAGGACGAAAAGCCAGAACCGTTTCATTGCGAAAAGAACAGGAAATCAAAATCGACCACGCGCACCACCCCCGCCGAAGGAGCCCCCGCCGAAGCCTCCAAATCCGCCGGAGGATCCGCCGAACCCGCCGGACGACCCGGAAAAACCGCCGCCGGGGAAGAAAATGAATGGTCTGCGAGAAGTGCGGCTGCGGCCGGAACCTCCTCCCGAGCCGCCCGAACCTCCATCTGAACCACTGTCGCCCCCCGAACGGAAAGCGAATATCAGTACAAGAAAAATCACGATCAGAACGGCCAGGACAATCCACTCTTCAAGGCTCAGTCCGTCGTTGACGCCGGCATCCCGCGGCTCGGAAATCTCCCCCGCCGCCAGGGCCATCAGTTCCGCACAGGCCTTCGCGATTGCGGGCTCGTATTGATTACGCCGCAGATGCGGCCCCATGATATTGCGGATAATGCGGGCGGCATATGCATCCGGAATCGCTCCTTCCAGGCCGCGGCCGGTGAGGATGGCGACATCCACGAAGTTCTCATCCCCGGTGCCACGGCTCTTCAGCAGCACCAGCACACCATTGTTGCGCTTGCTGCCGATGCCCCACTTGTTTCCCAGCGCCGTCCCATACTCCACAATCTCGCGATCGCCCAGTTTCTTGACGGTAACGACACAAATCTGGTTGGAAGTATGCTCATCGAACGCCACGAGCGCGCGCTCCAGCGAATCCGTAAAGTCGGACCGGAGCACCTTGGCGAAGTCATTGACCAAACAGGGCGGATCCGGCGGCGAAGGAAGGCCGTCGCCTCCTTTTAAAAAATCAAAGAGCCCCGCCTGCGCCGGAATGGGACAGATCAAGGATAAGACCACCCACACGAGCGCGCAGAGCATGCCGCGCCCGAAAAATCGGGAGCGCGAAGAGCCGTAACGTTGAGAACAAAAAGTGCCCAAGACTAGAACTCAACTTTGGGTGCCGCTTTTGCGCTTTCTTCCGCCTCGAAATAGCCCTTCTTTTCAAAGCCGAACATCCCGGCGATTACGCTGGAAGGGAACTGGCGGACCGCCTTGTTGTATTCCTTGGACACCTCGTTGAAGGCACGGCGCGCTTCTGCAATCCGGTTCTCGGTACCTTCCAGCTGCGCCTGCAGATCGAGGAAGTTCTCGTTGGCCTTCAAATCGGGGTATTTCTCAACCACCATCAACAGACGGTTCAACGCGGAACTCACTTCGCCCTGGGCTTTGCCATAAGCCGAGACACTCTCTTCGGAGAGGTTGCCGCCGGAAAGACCCATGGCACGTCCGCGGGCCTCCATCACGCCTTCAAGCGTCTGCTGCTCATGCTGGGCGTAACCCTTGACCGTTGCAACCAGGTTGGGAATGAGATCCGCACGGCGCTGGTAGTTGTTTTCCACCTGCGACCACGCGGTCTGCACCGCTTCGTCCTTGCTGACAAGTCCGTTGTACACGCCGATGGCCCAGACAACGACGAGGGCGACGGCTGCGATAATAATCACGACACTCTTTTTCATCTTTTTTCGTTTAAAATTCAACTACTTGAGAACAAAAGTACAAAAAATCCACCAAAGAGCACGCTTTTGACAAAAAGTCAGCGAGGAAGGAAAAAATCAAAGCGAACGAATGTAAGCATCGTACAAGGCGGTGCTGCGTTCCCAGGTGAAACCTTCGGCCACGCGGCGGTGAGCCTCCTCCGCATTTTCAGCTAAACGACGGCGAAGAACGAGGGGAGCGGAATCGGTATCGGCGTCTTGGACAAATCCGTCACAAGCGGACAAAGCCTCGAAGCAGGCCTGCAACATCTGTCCCAGTGAAGCCTCATCTCCCGGAACGACCCAGCAGGCGGCATCGCCGAGGGCTTCCCGGTTGGAAGGAATGTCGGATGCAACAATGGGAATGCGCCGGGCCGCGGCTTCCAGCAGGGCGACGGGCAACCCCTCCACGGAAGAGGGCAGGCAAAAAAGGATGGCTTCGCATAGCAGATGCTCCTTCTCCTCCCCGAAGACTTCTCCGAGATAGGTCACGCCCTCGGTATTCTCCACCAGGGACAAGATGCGCCGGCCATAGGCGGACGATGCGTCAAGCGAACCCGCCAGCAGCAAGCGGGGTGATGCCGCAGTTGCGGGCGGGGCGGAAGCCCTGGCGCGGGCAAAGGCACGAATTAACAAGTCCACGTTTTTTTCCGGAGAAATGCGGCCCATATATAATAAGGTAGAGGCGCAGGCAGAGCCTAAATCCCAGGATGCCGCCCGGGGCAGTTCCACGGCGGACGGGATGGTCGCCGCCTTTCCCTCGCAGCCATAGCGCCGGACATACCAATCCGTCTGTTCCTGACTGCAAAGGACGATGTGGCGGGCGGAACGGGCGGCACAGGCCTCGCAAAGACGGAGAATCCAGCGCTGGAAAACGTTGTACTTGCTCCGCTTCCACTCAAAACCGTGCCCCATCAAAATCGTCACAATTCCTTTCCGTTCTGCCAGGAAATGCCAGATAAAAGCCGGCCATACATTATAATGGATCAAATCCACCCCGAAGTCCATCGCCATCCGGGTGGCGCGCCACGACGCGAAAATCTTGCACAGATAACGGTTTCGCGGCGCCTTGACGGAGACGACTTTCACCTCATCTTCATACCGCACGGCATCCCGGTCGCTTTCGCAATAGACCGTCACCTCATGTCCGCGCGAAGCCAGATGGCGGGAAAGATGTTTCATCCAATATTCTATTCCGCCGACCGAGTCGATATCGCGGCCGCCGATCATCGCTATCTTCATATCTTCCCTCCTTTTTGACTACGGCTGCCGCAGGGCAGGAGATGAAACTTCGCCCGCAGGATCCAACGGCACATTTTCAGCGGATGGCGGCGGATGGCGGGGGAAACGGAGCCAATCATCCAGCAGTTGCGACGACATGCGGTCACTTTTTTGCGCACCTCCCTGGCCCGTGCGCTGCGCCAGAGTTCATCAAACGAAGCCGCCTGGGAAAGATTTCCCATTGAAAGCGCCTCCGAACTCCCGTTGCAAGGCAGCACGCGTCCCATGGGATCCAAAAAGAAAAAGTCGGACCCGGCTCCGCAGGGCAGCGGACGAGGTGCGCCGAGAATATGGTCACGCAACATCCGGTTGAACCAGGCGCGGGCCCAGGACTTGGGAGAACGCTCCTTCAATTGGCAACGGACCAACTCATCCAGGGCGGCGACAGCCCCTGCCGTATCTTCTATCCGGTTATCCTCTTTGTGAAAATAGAACGAATTATGGACAGCTGCGGTGGCAAACTGCACCTCCATTTCCCGGCTCAGGCGATACAGCGGAAGCAAATCCCCGCTGTTGGTCCCCGACAAGGTCATGGCAATGCCCAGATCCCGGCAACCCGATTTCTTAAGGCCGCGAAGGGTCTTCATCGCCTGGTCAAAGCTACCTCTCATCCCGCGCAAGCGGTCGTTCGTCTCCTGAAGGCCTTCCAGACTGATGCGGAACCCCACATCCGGGAACTTGCGCGACAGGGCCAGAATCCGTTCGGTATGCCAACCGTTGGTAGAAATCACGACCCGCCGGGCCTTCTGCAGCAGAATCCGGACAATGGCCGGAAGGTCCTCCCGCTCGAACGGCTCGCCGCCCGTTACATTCACGGCATTCAGATAGGGCAGTTTATTCAACAGCGATGGGGTAAACTCCTCTTTCGGATCCGAGGGATACTGCCAGATGGAACACATCTTACAGTGATGCGGACAGCGCCAGGAAACGATAATTGCAGCATCCATCAGCATATCTCCCGATAAAGGTTCAACAAACGGCCGGCAACCCGGTCGAGGCCATATCCCAAAGACAGCAGCGCCTCGCGGGAAGACATCCGCTCCTGCGAGAGGTCGGAAGTTTTCGCCGCTAAAGAGCCGGCTGTTTCCAGCACTTTCTCCGCCATAGAGGCTAGCTCCTCAACGGAAAAACTCCCACAGACATGCAGTTCGGGACAGTGCGGCGCCAGGGAAGGCATATCCCCCACCGGGGTAGATACGACCTGGGTATTGCAAAGCAGGCACTCCTTCACGGCATTGGGCGAGCCCTCGAAGTCGCTGGTCAGAAGATAGGCGTCGGCGGCATTGTAATAGAGGGGCATCCGCTCCTGGGGGATATCGTGCAACTTCAGTGCAAGCAGGGCCCCGGCACCTTGCGGACAAGCCCTCTGCAGCCTTTCCACCACCGCATCGAAACGGTCTTCCCGTTTCTGGCTGCGGCCACGCTCCGCCCGTCGGGGGTTGCCATCGACAAACAAGAGATAACGCCCCTCGGGCAAAAGTCCCAGTTCCCGCCGGCAAGCGGCCTTGTCCATCGGTCGGAAAAGCTGTTCATCACAACCGTTGGGCAGCACGCATACCTTTTCAAAACGAACATAATCCTTATCGGGGGCCTTCAGAATAATCCTACGGAAAAAAGGATAGAGCAAAAGGAAGGACACCCTTCCCCACTCGTGGGACGGACTGTTTTGATAGGAAAGGACGGTGCGGGAAAAAAGCGGAGCCCCCGTGAGGCAAAGCAACACCCCGGAAAGGGCGTGGTGAGCGTGAAGAACATCGTAGCGATGCGTCAGCAAATGTCCCAAAAGGCGCAGCCAGGCCCACAGGTAGCGAAAGAGGTTTCCCCTTCCGTCCAAATCGAAGACCGCGCAAGCCACAGCGGGACCATCCCCCGCCTCGGCACCTGCCCGCTGCAACGACTCCACCTGGCTGCGGACAAAAGCCCCGAACGCCGGATGGCGTTGCGAGGGATAGTTGGATGTGATGTGCAGGACCTTCATCAGAAATATTTCTTTTCATTGCGGCAAAGGGCAATGAAGATGAAAATCATAGCGGTAAAGGCCCAGAGGGACGAGCCTCCGTAACTGATCAGCGGCAGCGGAATGCCGATGACGGGCATCAGGCCGATGGTCATCCCCACGTTGATCAGCACGTGCAGAAACAGAATGCCCGCAATGCAGTAGCCGTAAATACGGGTAAACGGTTCCCGGGCGTCTTCGCTGCGCATCACGATCCGCGCAATCAGAAAGCCGTACAGAATCAGCGTAAGCAGACAGCCCACGAAGCCCCACTCCTCCCCGATGGTGCAGAAAATAAAGTCCGTGCTTTGCTCGGGCACGAAGCCATAGGCGGACTGGGTACCTTCCAGATACCCCTTTCCGGTCAAACCGCCCGAGCCGATGGCAATCATGGACTGATGCACGTTGTATCCCGCGCCGGCAAGGTCTTCCTTCATCCCCAGCAGCACCTCGATACGGGTCCGCTGGTGCTCTTGCAGGACATTGTTGAACACAATGGGAACCGCTTTGGTAATGCCCAGCGCCAGCAAAAGAGCCAGCACGGACAACAGGCGGTACATATTGCCCTCCCGCAAACCGCGAATCAGGTAATACACGGCGCACACGCCCACCACCCCCAGCAACAGCCAGGAAGGATGGATTGCCCGCAAAATGTTACCCTCTGGCAACAACCCCCACAGATAGGGCAGGACCGCCAAAACGGCGGCAATCGGAAGGCCGATGCAAAGCAAGGGGCGGATGCGTCCCGCAGAGGCGGCCATACAGATGACGGTCACCAGCCAGGCCGTCCAAAGCGCGGCGTAGGGAGAAAAGACAAGGGTCAGGATAAAGACCACAATGACCATAAACAGCACGAAAAGCCACCATCCCGACAGCCCTTCGCGATAGAGGACGAAAAGGAAAGACAGGTAAACAAGGGCGGAACCGGTCTCGTTTTCCGCCACGATAATCAGCATCGGGACCAGAATGAAGGCAACGGTCATCCAGAAGTCTCTCCGGCGGTACAAACGGAAATTGTAACGCCCCATCCAGCGGGCGAGAATCAGCGACGTCGTCAGTTTGGATAGTTCCGCCGGTTGGAAACTGACCGGACCGAGCACGAACCAGGAATGGGAACCTTTCGTACTCGTTCCCAGGAAGATGACCGCGACCAGCAACACGCAGACCACGGTATAGGCAATCGGGGCGACCGCCTCCCAGAAGCGGACCGGTATGGCCAGCAGAATCAGGGCGCCCAGGCCGATGGAAGTCGCAATCCACAGCAGCTGTTTCCCGCTGCGCATCGACCAGGAAAAGATGGAACGGGCGTTCTCCGGGTCATATTCGGAGGCGTAGATATTCAGCCAGCCGGAAATCACCAGCAGCAAGTACAAACCGACCAGCCACCAGTCCACCGTGGACCAGAAATTCCGTTCCAATATGCCGCCGCGTCCTGTCATTTTGCCGGCACTTTATCCAGTAAATTTCCTTCGAGAATCCGTTGCTCCAACCATGGGCGCTGCGTCTGTCCGCAGAGATAACGCTCCACCAGCAGGGAGGCGATGGGAGCCGCCCAGGTGGCACCGAAACCACCGTTCTCAATATAAGCCGCCACCGCAATTTTCGGGTGATCTTTCGGGGCGAAACAGATGAAGACGGAGTGGTCGTCTCCGTGCGGGTTCTGGGCCGTTCCCGTCTTTCCGCAGATGTCCAGCCCGCTCACGGCTGCGATAGCGGCCGTTCCGCCCGCCCCCCAGGGGGCGTTGACCGCCCGGTACATACCCGGCACAATCTGCGCGAAATGGGCGGTGTCCACCTTGGTGTAGTGACGCTCGCGGTACTTATCCTCGATCCGGACGTTCTCGGAGTCCTTGACGATATGGGGCGTGTAATAGAACCCTCTGTTTGCAATGGTCGCGCAGAAATTGGCCAGATGCAGGGGCGTGCAACCGATTTCGCCCTGCCCGATGGAAAGGGAGATGATCGTATGGGCTTTCCAGGCGTTTTTCCCGTAAAAGCGGTCGTAGTAGGAAGCCTTGGGAATGAAGCCGCCCAGTTCGGAAGGGAAGTCGCTGCCCAGCCGGGAACCGAAACCAAAAGCCGCCACATATTCGTCCCAGCGGGTGAAAGCCTCGCTCACGCTCTCCTTCCCGTTTTCCAGTACATTCTTGAACACGTAGCAGAAATAGGCGTTGCAGGACATCATGATGGCCTCTTCCATATCGAGGGGCGAACGATGGACATGGCAGCCCAGGGTATTTTTGCCGAAATGATAGCCCTTGGTACAGGGATACTTCATCCACGGCTGCAGCACGCCTTCCTGCAGGCCGATCAGGCAATTGACCAATTTGAACACCGAACCCGGCGGATAGGAGGCCTGTACGGCCCGGTTGAACATCGGTTTGTAGGGGTTGGAGGCAATTTCCTTGTAATGGGACCCGATGTCGGCGAGGTAATCCACATCGATGCCGGGGCTGGAAACGAGCGTGAGAATCTCCCCCGTCGCGGGTTCGATGGCGACCAGCGAACCCACCTTGTTTTTCATCAGGTTCTGGCCATAATGCTGCAGGTCCGCATCGATGGTCGTCGTAATATCTTTTCCCGGCACCGCAGGTTTGTCGGCTTCCCCGTCTTTGTAGTGGGCGCCGATGCGGTTGCGGGAATCGCGGTAGTAGATCTCCTCACCCTTCTCCCCCCGAAGGATTTCCTCACAGGTCGCTTCGATGCCGGTTTTGCCGGCATAGTCTCCGCTCTTGTATTCAGGGTGAGCCTTGATATAGGGCGGATCCACCTCACTCACGTAGCCCAGCAGGTTGCCGCCGGCATTGAAGGGGTAATCGCGCTGGCTGCGCGCCTGCCCACGGAAACCGGGGAAGCGGTAGGCCACCTCCTCAAAACGGAGATAGGTCTCGGCCGGCAGTTTCGAGAACATGACGAGGGTCCGGAATCCGATTTTACGACGGGCGGAACGGGTGGACCAGGCGGCCATTTTTTCCTTGATGACATCCGGCTCCATGCCCAGCACGCGGGCCAGGCCGACCGTATCGAACGCCTCGACGGCCGCCGGGGTACAAAGAAGATCGTAGCAGGTTTTGTTGCCCGCCAGAATGTTACCATTCCGGTCGTAGATGATGCCGCGCTGGGGATAGAGCGGAATGTGCACCATCGAATTGTTCATCGCGTCGGTCTTGTAACCCTCGTCGACAATCTGGATATAGAACAGACGCCCGGCCAGAATCCCAAACGCGATGACCAGGCCGACCAGCATGCGGATATGTCGCTTCGAATCCGTCATCGTTCGAGAATCGAGGGCAACACAAGCAGGGCAAGGACGGTATCACAGACCAGGGAAAGGAGGAACGTGCGGCCTTCAAGCAGCAGGCTCCGCTGATCCGAGGCATCCACCACGATATAGACCAGCAGGAAAAGGGCGGTCAGGAGCACAATCAGACCGAGCACGGCGGGGAAACCCCATTTCCGCATAGAAAGCGCTGCGCCGCGATCCACGAGTTCATCGTTGAAGAACTTCCGAAGGAAGAAATTCCGTGACCAGGCCACGGGGACGAGGGCGAGCACGTTGAGCCCGATAATTCCCCCGGAGAAGAAATCCACGAACAACGCGCTGAAAAAGGCAAAGAGCATACAGCGCAACGTACTCCAATCGGTCGGGAAGCAAAGCATCATGACCGGCAGGATGGTCAGCACCCAGTCCGGACCGGGCTGAATCAGCTGACTAAGGATGACCTGAATGAGCAGCAGCAGGAAATACACCAACATTTTATTCATGGGCGAGTTCCTCCATTTCGTCCCGATGACGATGGCTGACAATCCGCACATAGCGCAGACTGGCGGGTTCTTCAAAGAGGGTGACGGAGAGGGTCTGCGTGCCGTCCATCGCCTTGTCGGATGCTCCGCTCAGGCCCAGGGGTACATCGGGCGGAAAGATGCCCGAGAAAGAACTGGTGCGGATGACGCTTCCCTCGGGTATGTTGATGTGATGCGGAATATCCTTCAGGCGGGCTCCTCCCCTCGATGCTCCGTCCCAGACCAGCGGGGCGACCACACCGAGGCTGTCCACGCGGGCGCTGACCGTCATCCCGTCATTGTAGAAGGAACGGACATAACTATAGTGTTCACTCACCGCATCGATAATCCCTACCACGCCTCGGGCAGTCAGCACGCCGCTTCCCAGTCGCACACCGTCTCCGCTGCCCTTGTCGAGCAGGTAGAAATTGTGCTGGCCGCGATACTGGTGTTTGACAATCCGGGCCGGCAGATAGGTCCATTCGCCGTCGGCCTCGGGCGCATCCTGCGCATTCAGGCGGGCTGTCAACTGCTCCACCTGGCGGGTCAGGTAGAGATTTTCCTCCGCCAGACGGGCGTTGTCGCGCCGAAGGCTGAAGTAGCCCCCGGCCTCCTCAACCGCCCCCCAGACGGTCGCATTGAAAGACTGGATGCCCCGGGAAAACCAGGCCCGCTGCAACTCGGCGTTGTGATAAATCATAACAAGCGCAGCCACTTCCATCAGGATGAAAGCGGCCGCTGTAATCAGGGTTTGACGGGTATTTGTGTTCCGGGAAGGCATCAGCGCTTCAAGAACGGATATTTTTCCGTGTGCTTGAGCGCAATGCAGGTACCTCTCGCCACGGCGTGGAGCGGATCTTCCGCCACATGGAACTCGATGTTCACCTTGTCCGTCAGGCGGGCGGCCAAGCCGCGAAGAAGGGCACCGCCGCCGGCAAGCCAGATACCGCTCTCGATAATGTCGGAGTACGGCTCGGGAGGGGTCTGCTCCAGCACGCGAATAATGGCGGCCTCAAGCTTGACGATGGTCTTGTCCAGGCAATGGGCAATCTCGTCGTAGGTAATCAGCGCCTCGGCAGGGCGGGCGGTCATCACGTTGGAGCCCTTCACCCGGTACGGCTCGGGGGCCTCGTCGGGAGGGAGGTTCGGGATGGCCGAACCCACGGCGCACTTGATCTGCTCGGCGGTCACTTCACCCACGCGCAGGTTGTGCTGCTGACGCATATAGTCCTGGATATCTCTCGTGAACGCATCGCCCGCGGCCTGACGGACGCTGTCCTGCGCCACGATGCCGCCCAGGGAAATCACGGCGATTTCAGAGGTACCGCCACCGATATCCACCACCATGCAGCCTTTGGGCGCGAGCACGTCCAGGCCGATACCGAGGGCGGAAGCCATCGGCTCAAAGACGAGGTAGATATCCCTACCCCCGGCGTGCTCCGTAGAGTCACGCACCGCACGGATCTCCACTTCCGTAGAGCCGGCAGGGATGCCGATCACCATCTTGATGCTCGGGGTAAAGAGGGTGTGGCGGCGCTCGTTGACTTTCTTGATAAAGCCGCGAATCATCAACTCCGCCGCGTTAAAGTCTGCAATCACGCCGTCCCGAAGAGGGCGGATGGTCTCGATATTGGGGTTGGTACGGCCGTGCATCAGTTTGGCTTCATAGCCGATGGCCTTGCACTTGCCGGTCGTCTTGTCGATAGCCACGATACTGGGCTCGTCGAGGACGATTTTATCGTTTTGGAATATGACGGTGTTGGCCGTTCCGAGGTCGATGGCCAGCTCTTGCGTCAGAAAGGAAAATGCCATAATTTCAACGTGCGTTAAAAAAACTTGTAAATATAAGCATTTTTTCAGCAACTATCCTATTTCACCTCCATTTTGACGATAAAAAAAGAGCCCGGCACGGGACCGGACTCTCTTCTGTATGATGGATGGGGTTATTTGAGGACAGGCAGATCTCCGCTGAAGTCCCAGACGTCGGAAGACCAGCCGAGGGTGGTGGAGGCCAGCTGGGAGAGGGTCGTGCCGGCCGCCACCTTGCCGTGGTAAGCAAACTGGGGATAATTATCATTTCCGCTGGCAGTAGCTGTCGCCGAAGTGTTCCGCAACGTTCCGTCCGCCTTATCTTTTACAACAAGGGTTGCGGAGCTGCTGACATCGGGGTGATTGTAGTCGGCGTCGGGCACCCACCAGGCCGTAAGGCTCATACCCGGCTTGCGGTAGTTGTTGCTCAGGGTGGCCGACGGCCAGGCGACACCGACCACGGCCCCGGAGCTCCAGTTGCCGTCGCCGTAGGAGGACGGTGTAATACCGCTGTTCCACGCGGCGCAGTTTTCAATGGTAGCCTCGACGTTCATAAAACCAACAAGACCGCCAATGGCGAACGATCCGGTCACGGTACCGGCCGCATAGCAGTTCGATACGGTCACAATACCCGAATTGATCTGGCCGATAAAGCCACCCTGGCGCTGGTTGGTCGATACCTGATTGCCCGTAGAATAGCAATCGGATACCGTTACGGTTCCGCTCACGTTAGCGGCAATGTGGCCGATAAAGCTGCCGCATTGAGAAGAACCGGTAGTAACATTACCCGTTGACCAGCACTTGGAAATGACGGACGTTTTGCTTGCCGAGGTGCTGATGGAACCGGCAAAGCCGCCGACATAGCTCGCATTGACCGAAATGTCAGCCGTAGCGGAGCACTTGCTCATCGTAACATCCTGCGCAATCATTCCGGCGAAAACGCCAAAATCGACGCCCTCACCACTTCCCGTAGCACTTCCAACTTTAGAGACGGCCGTCGAGGCGGTACAGGACGTAATGGCCCCGTTCGAAGCGACGCCGACAAAGCCGCCCGTTTTTTGCGTTCCGGAGACAGCGCCGGTAGCGGTGCAGTTTTCAATGGAACCATTAACACAAATGCCGACAAAGCCGCCCACATGGGAACCGGTCACGGAGGTCGCCGTAATATCAGCATCGGAGTATTCCGTCCGGCCCTGGCTATATCCGGTAAAGCCGCCAATGTTAATCTGGGCATTTCCGACCGTGTTGCCGGAAGAAATGTTCACGAAAGCGGCGGAACGCGTGTCTCCATTTTTGGTAATCGTACCATAAGCGGTACCGGCAAAACCGCCCGCGTTATAAAGCTTTCCGGAGGTGGGAGCAGCGAGCACGAGGTTGACCTTCTCTGCAGAACTTCCCACGGTGCATCCTTTTACCAGAACTTTGGTCTGGAGCTGTCCGGCAAAACCGCCGGCGCGGAAATCGTTATTGGTAACCGTGACATCGACCGTCGCATCGGCTACCTGGCAATCAGAAAAAACTGAATCATAATTTCCGGTAGAAGCCAGAAATCCACCGGCAAAGCGGTTCGCCCGGCACGTAACGGTTCCTCCCGTATAGACACAGCCGGAAACGGCGACCTTTGCGTCCGCAAACCCGATGACACCGCCGACGACTCCGGTAGCGGCAACATCGGTGTCTTCAACCGTACAATCGGATATGGTGACCGTAAGCGTTTCGGCGGCGGTGCCATTGTTCACCCTACCAATCAACGCACCCGTATTGTCGTTGTTGGAGTTGATGGATCCGTTGCTGATCGTTACGTTCGAAACCGTATTTCCGGAACCCTGGCAATACTCCGCCAAAATCGCCCTGGAGGTGACGGTGCAATGATCGAGCGTCAGGTCTTTCACGGAAGCCCCTACCAAGTTGTAGAAGAGCGACTGGTTCAGATTGCTGATGGTCATGTCGTTGCCGTCGAAATCGAAGGGCCTGTAGGGGCTGTCCCTATTAATCATCTTCGCCATCGTATGGCCTTCCATATCAATGTCGTCGATGAGTTTGAAGTAGCGGACCTCGTCGGCGAGCAGCACGTTTACGGAATCCAGCTGATAAGGGTCACCGATCAGGTAAGGATTGGCGGAGGTACCGATGCCGGTGCTGCTGGCGTTGGCGTAACTGGCACTGTTGGAGGCGTCCACCGAAATCTTGTTGACCTTGTTGGTGGTGAAGGTGGAGGCGGGGAGAGACATGAAGCGGGTATAGACCGTGTGCTCCGTCTCGGGGGCGTTGAACTTCACGAGCAGGGTGGTCCCG
>JAGCXP010000059.1 GCA_017961345.1 Bacteroidales bacterium
CCGAAGAGCAGTCCGGTTTCTGCAACCCCAACAGCGAGTGGATCTGGTACATTTACGGCGCAGAAGACGAGACCCTGTACTACTACGACTACTTCTGTTACGCGTCCTACAACGCCTCAACCAACACAACGCGCAACTACCCGCTGCTGATCAGCCGCAAGCTCTTCGAGCAGATTCCCGAAACGGACATCCGCCGTGCCTTCTGGCTCGATCCGGCCGGCTACGAGGGAGACTTCAACACCAATACGATGAAAGCCAACAAGCAGGACAAGAGCAACCCGCTTTGGGTGTATGGGCAAAACTATGCCAAGCAGGACGGCCGCGTGGGCATCCTGTCGAACTCCTGCGTGTTCGCCTACATGAACTTCAAGATCCACAACGTCGTCCAGCCCGGTATCGGCAATCTCTGCCTGTTCCGCGCCTCCGAAATGTTGCTCATCGAGGCGGAATGCCAGTACCGGCTCAAGAACGAGGCTGCGGCCCAAGCCCTTCTCGTGGAACTGAACGCCACCTCCAAGCGTGATCCGGCCTACACTTGCGAAGCAACGGGCGACGCCTTGATGGAGCAGATCAAGTTCTACCGCGGCCTCGAACTCTGGGCGGAAGGCTTCAACTGGTTCGACCTCAAGCGCTGGGGCGACAGCATCGACCGTCAGACCTACAAGAACGGCGGCAACTGGTACAGCAGCTACGCCGTATCCTTCGGCCCGAACGAGAAGAACAACTGGACATACATTATCCCTCGTCAGGAAACCGACTACAACAAGGGCATTACTTCCACTAGTAACGAATAATCATTTCGGTGTCTTTCAATTTGGCCTCCCAGCCCTCTGGGAGGCCTTTTTTGTGCACTTTTCTTTGAAACAACCCGAAACATTTCGCCACATTTTTACGTTTCTTACCCCCGGGTCCGAAAGATTTGCCTACGTTCGGGCAAAAAAGAATATGGAAACCACCAACGAAAAGGACACCGCCCATTCTCCCGTGGAAAACAAAATGATTTCATTACGCGGTCAAATGGTCATCCTGGACAGAGATGTCGCAAACCTGTATCAAGTCAAAACGAAGCACATCAACCAGGCTGTCAGGAACAATCCCGACAAATTTCCGGACGGATATGTCTTCGAATTGAATGAGGAGGAAAATGAACAGGTCAAAATTTTTGACCAGATGTCCGCAAAGAGCCACTATGCGCCCAAGGCTTTTACGGAAAAGGGGTTATATATGCTGGCCACCATCCTGAAAGGATCGGAAGCGACCACGACGACGATTCGGATCATCGAAGCCTATGCTAAAATGAAAGAAGCAGGGAGGAATCTCCGAAGGATGATCAACGAAGAGAAAGAAGAGAAACGGAAAACCCTCGGGGAAAGGACAGGTAGCCTTCTGTCCAGCCTTCTGTCCGATGATATGGAGATTGCGGAGGAAGAATACTCCGTCGAAATCAACTTGATGGCATTCAAACTTTCAAAGACTGTCAAGAGAATCAAAAAATGAATGGATCATGCTGGTATATGTACATGGAGCGAAGTGCGTCGGGATCGAGGCGGTTCCGGTGACGGTGGAGGTGGATATCACCCTGGGGATCGGGATTCATCTGGTGGGACTGGCCGATGCGGCGGTGAAGGAGAGCCTTTTACGTACGGTGACGGCGCTACAGGCGAAGGGGTTCCGCATTCCGGGAAAAAAGATTGTCATCAACCTGGCGCCTGCCGATTTGCATAAACAAGGCAGCGGCTATGATCTCCCCATCGCCCTGGGCATCATCGCCGCGTCGGAACAGCGGGCCCTGCCGGGGTTGGAGAAGTACTTGATCATGGGTGAATTGGGCCTGGATGGAAGCATCCGCTATGTGGCGGGAACGCTGCCCATGGTGGAACTCGCCGTGCAGAAAGGCTTCAAAGGCGCCATCCTGCCGGAACGTTCGGCGCTCGAGGCGGTGGATTTCGATGAAACGCTGATCTTCGGCGTCCGGTCGCTGGACGACGTTCTCCGAATCCTGGAAGAGAAGGAGGATTCCTCCGACCTCCTCATCTGGAATACCGAATGCTACGGCGCTGCCCTGCGGGAAGAACGGGAGCGGCCTGTAACGGCCGATTACATGGACTTTGCCGATATCCTCGGACAGGAAAGTGCGAAGCGGGGCGTGGAAATCGCGGCTGCTGGTAGCCACAATCTAATTTTTATCGGTGCCCCTGGCTCCGGCAAGAGTTCCATGGCGAAAGCCATGGCGGGTATCCTGCCGCCGATGACGCGGGAAGAATCGTCCATCACCAGCAAAATCTGGTCGGTCGCGGGCAAGACAACGGGTCACCTGGGACTCATGCGCCGGAGGCCGTTCCGCGCTCCGCACATCTCTGCCTCCAAGGCGGCCATCCTGGGCGGGGGCAGCGGGGATAACATCATGCCCGGAGAAGTATCGCTTGCCAGTGGCGGTGTCCTTTTCGCCGACGAGTTCTGCGAGGCGCCGAAATCCACGCTGGAAGCCCTCCGGGGGCCGCTGGAGGACCGCAAGGTCACCATCTCCCGCCTCAAGGCGA
>JAGCXP010000060.1 GCA_017961345.1 Bacteroidales bacterium
AAAGAAGAAAAACAGTATATTTGCATTACGAAATTCTGTCACAATTGCCACTATTTCGGAATAAACAATAGAGGATTATGAAGAAAATTGAGCGTCCTACCTATCTGGATGAGCTAATTAGCGCCCGTGGAGACGGTAATATCAAAGTCATCAGCGGTCTTCGCCGATGCGGAAAGTCATATCTGTTGAAACACATCTTCAAGGATTGGCTCATCGCTGATGGCGTCCCTGCGAACCACATACTTCTTTATGACCTTGAGAACCGCCGTAACAAGCACTTGCTTGATCCGGATGTGCTCATGGATACAATAGAAAGTAAGATTACCGATGACGAAATCTACTTCATCCTCATCGATGAAGTGCAAAAAGTGAAAGAATTCACTGAGGTTCTTGAATCTCTTCTCCTGATAGAAAACGCCGAGGTTTACGTCACGGGAAGCAATTCCAAATTCCTGTCCAAAGACATCGTTACCGAGTTCCGCGGACGTGCCACGGAAATCCATATGTACCCGCTGTCCTTCGCGGAATTCCTAACTGCCTACGACGGTCCCGAAAGCGAATCTTTCCTGCAGTACATTAACTATGGTGGCCTGCCGCAGATTCTCACCCAGGCCACTCATGCCAAAAAGGCGGCCTTTCTCAGCAGAATCTACAAAACCGTCTATCTCAAGGATATCTATGAACGCTACACCATTGAGTACCCGGACGAATTTGAGGAACTGGTAAAGGTGCTTGCTTCAGCCATCGGCACTCCCACCAATCCGCTCAACCTGGCCAATACATTCAAGAGTAAGAAACACCTCAATGATATAACGGACAAAACCGTTTCTACCTACATTTCCTATATCGAAGACGCCTTCCTCGTCGAGAAGGCCGAGCGCTACGACATCAAAGGCAAGGCCTACATTGACTCGCCGTTTAAATATTACTTCCAGGATCTGGGCATACGGAACGCTATACTGTCCTTCCGTCAGGTCGAGGAAACCCATCTTATGGAGAACGCTATCTTCAATGAACTCCGCGTAAGAGGCTTCAGCGTGGATGTTGGCCAGGTGCCGGTGCGCATCGTAGACGAAGAGGGCAAGCAAGTCCGCCGTACCTATGAAGTGGATTTTGTGGCAGGTAAGGACAGCCAGCGCTACTATATCCAGTCGGCCTGGAGAATGCCGGACGAAGAGAAGGAAGAGCAAGAATCCCGCCCTTTCCGCAGCATAAGCGATTCCTTCAAGAAGATTATTGTTACGGGGGAAAACGTACTGCTGAAACGCGACGAAAGCGGCGTTGTCACCATTCCCGTCACTCAGTTCCTCAAAGACCCGAACAGTTTGGACCTGTAATTGACAATCCCAAACTTGAGTTTCAAATGGAACTGAAGATGAAACTTAAGATGGAACTATTGTGATCCCTCCTCAAATTTTATCTCGGCCTCTCAGCACCCTGAGGGGCCGATGGGCAAATAAGACCGTTAATCTTCAGTTCGGTTCCCCGCAGCACCACATATTCGGCGTGTAAAAACAGAATCTTTAGGCAGAAAGTGGGAACAAAAGTGAGAACGAAAAAGAAAACCCGCTGATTATCAGTGGGCTTCTGTGGTTCTGGGAAGAATAACCGTTTTTATATCCATCAAGATAATGCTCGAAGTTTTCCCGCAGGCCTATTGCCATTTCGATTTCATTTACCACCACATATTGCTGAGTACCATGCTTCGTTCCAAAAAAGTTTGCATATATAGCACTGCCTGTGATAAGAATCAGCATTATGTTTTTGAATGAGATAATTGAGATAGCGACAATGCCAATAAACTATAAAATAACTCATAGGAACTATTTCATAAATCAATTACCAATAATAACCATATCACAGATATTTACTATGTAATTGCTATTCTTTCCTTTAAAAGTTAGCTGTAAATAGAATGTGTTTGGATACGTCCCAAATCGATTATTGTCTTGTTCCTTAATAAAATCGCTTGGATGATACTTTCCAATATATCGTTTCCAAACCTTCTTTTCAGCAGTCCAATTCTCAAATTCATAGTCTGTACCAGCTGATTCCAGCTCAGAAAGTAAATCCTGTTGAGTAATCTCAGCGATCTGTTTTATTACATTATCTGGAAGAGTAAATAAGTCTTCACGATTTAACTGAAGTACTCGTCCATGGTCCACAAAAACACTTTTTGTACCTACGCTTTTCAGCTTTGGAAATTCAATTAGTTGAATTACATAGTCTTTTTCGTCAGACCAAATCGTGGGGTAATAATTTATTATTAATTGGGCCGAAAGTATTTCATCATTACATATGACGTTCAAATAACCTGGCTCGTCACTATACCCAAAAGCGTCAGATAAATCTGGGGTGTAAAACCAAGTAACGTTATCATTGATTCCATTAAGGTCGATCGTTGATGGTTCTTGCCACTTTAAATCAATACTTTTTTTATTTGGAAGATCGTACAAATCGCAAGGTATTTCCTCAATCGCACTGATTCCAGTTGTAGAAACGATAGTAGAGTCATTGCTCAAATTACCAAGCCTTTCATTTTGAATGTTTGGTTGGGCTTTTTTTACTGTTCTTCCTCCACAAGCAGGAAGGAGTACAAGTACCAAAAATAAAGGAAAGATTTTCTTCATTATTTATAAAAAACAATCCAATTAGTTGCCGCTTCTTCATGGGTAGAATGAATGAATGTCGCCACCTCATCCGCGTACAAGCGATACCAAGAATAATTCCAGCCACTTCCCATATCTGTATATATCGCCTCTGTAACACCAGCATCAACAAGCATTTGAATAAAGGTCCCAAACGATTGATTTTCTGTAGCGTCCGCAATACACAGACGGCCATTGCGCTCACATAAAGCTCTGAACAGATTTACATTTCCTAACGGTCTGGTTGTGGGTACTTGTTTCCCAGCATGAATCAACATCTCCTGCGCGAAGCCTGCTCCCTTATTTGCAGCCGCATTTTGGAACGCATCTTCAAATGCTGTTGGATCTGCATCAGATTTATATAAAAAAGACCATGAGCCTTTAGATGAAACAAAAGCTCCAGTATTTCTTCTGATTCGAGGCTTAGGATAATATAAGCCATCACTTACATGGGCACTGCAAATACGGTGGTGGTCTGCTTCGGTTTTATAGTCCAAAGTAAATGCTGCAGCACAACAAAAAACGATATCTTTATCTTTCTCTGGTTCTGGCCTGATAAAGCAGCGCAATGCGATGGAATCAGTTATGGGGTAATAGAAAAGCAGCCCAACGCTTGAGGAGTCGATTGATACGGTTGGTTGTCGTATTATCGTCTCTTCACACTGAACAACTACCTGTCCATTTTTATTACTTGTACGTCCTCCACATGAGGCCGTTAAGGCCAAAAACATACTTATTACTATGAATATCAGTCCCTTATGCATATACGTGTTTATTTCCGTCGTAATGCAAGGAAAACCAAGTACCCTGCTACTATCACATCAACAATATTCCACATAACCCTACCAAGGGCAATCTTGGCAAATGGCTGAAAGAGGATGGCTAGGATAATGAATACAATCATCCTATCCACATGGCTGTTTTTATACTCACAGTAAGCCAGGTACGCAAAGATAGCCATGGCAAAAAAACGTACAAACTGGTAATACCCATAGGGCATAGAGAAGAGACATAGGATGAGTGTAATTGCTAATCCTATGTAAAGGCCTATCTGTAGTTTTTCCCTTTCTCTTAGGTTCATAAAAACAATACGCCAATCAGTTTATAATGGGTCTAATGGGGCACTAGATTAAATACCCCACTTAGACCAATCTATTCTAGCTTCAACGATGTCTTGTTTCTTTCTATCGAGTCCATAGAATAAATCAAACCTACTGGGCGGGCGTTTTGTAATACCCGCAGGATCGTCAGGCGTCGGCGAAGGTTTTGCCGTCCTCGAGGGTGATCTGCAGTTTGGTGTATTCGCTGTGGAAATCGTTCAGCAAACGGTCTTTGTAGCGGGCGCATTCCCACTGGCACATAGGGAGGTCGTGAAGGAGGTAGTTGCCGCAGGTTTGCGGGGTGGTGGCCGGAACCGTGGTCTGCCGCAGGATCCACTCCAGGCATTCGATGGTCAGCTCCCGCATGTCCTCCACGCCGTATGAGCCCGTCATAATGACATACACGCCGGTCAGGCAGCCCATCGGGCCGACATAGACCACATCTTCCTTCACGCGGGAATTGCGGAACCAGGTCGCCATCAGGTGCTCGATGCTGTGCATAGCGGCGGGGGAGACGGCGGGTTCCCGGTTGGGTTCGGTGATGCGAAGGTCGAAGGTGGTAAAGCCCTTGTCTACGCGGGACACGTATATGCCCGGTTTGAGGCGGGTGTGGTCGATGGTAAAGCTCTGGATGACTTCCATGGCTTAGTCGTACAGCGATTCTTTGCTGACAATCGGGTTGGCGTAGATGTTCAGGAACGCTTCGCGCAGGGCGGTGCGGTCCACCTCGGGCTCGACCAGGGCGAGCTGCTTCTCGACATAGGCCTCGAAATTGGCTTTGTCGCTCTCGGAATAGAGTTTGGCGAAGCGTTCGCTGCCATGCAGCATATCGTAGGCCATATAGTTGGTCTTCCAGAGCTTGTAGCCGACGATAATGCGGTTTTCGATCAGGTGACGCATCCAGCGGTAGCGGTCGTTGGCCACGTTGCACAGGGAGGCGGAAGAGATTTCTTCGGCCGTGATGGGGGAGCCGATGCAGATATGGATGTTGCCTTTGTAGCGCTTGATGCCGGCCAGGATGCTCTGGATGTCCTCTCCGGGGAGTTTGACATATTTGTGCTCCTGGGAAATGACCGTCTCACGGGCTTTGAAGATGTCGCAGGGCTCGTATTCGTAGGAGATGCTCATCGGAATGATATTCAGCTCGATAAAGTCCTCGACGAAGCCCTTGTCGCCGCTCATGTCCAGCATCTTGATCAGGCCCTGTTCGGTCTGGTCCAGACCATTCTTGGTGCGTCCCTGGCGCTGGGCGATCCACACGCTGCTGCGCCCGGTCGTGATGCTCTCGCGAATGTAGCGGGAGAGCAGCTGGGAGGTCAGGTACTGTTCGCGCACGGGGATGCCGCGGAGCACCTTGATCATCCGGTTGGAACGGATCAGCGTCTCGATGAACTCGTTCTGCAGCAGGTTGCTGCCGACGGCAATCTCGGAGAAGGGGAGTCCGTTCTTGAAAAGGATGAGCTGGATGAACGCGGGGTCGAGGACGATGTCGCGGTGATTGGTCATCGCCAGGAACTTGCCGTTGCTGTTGAAGAGGTGCTCGATGCCGGAATAGGTGAACTTGTCGGCGGATTTGCGGATGATGCGCTCCAGGATGGCAATCACGATTTGAGCCTGGAACTCGTCGATGTTCTTGATGCCGAGCAGTTTCTTGCCCAGATAATCCGGGGATTCCTCGGGATACATATAGGCTGACACCTGAGCCAGCAGGGGATGGTTTGCGTATTTGTTAAGGGCGGAAATGGCCTCTTCGTCGTTGTAAGGCCGGATTTCTTCGAATTCTGATAAATCTGTCGCCATATCGTTGGTGGTTTTAGTATGCGAAGTTAACAATTTTTCAGTAAATAAGCGAACTGTCTCCGTAACTGAGGAAGCGGTAGCCTCCTTCCAGCGCGTGGGTATAGATTTCCTGCCAGTTGCCTCCGGTGAAGGCCGAGACGAGCAGCAGGAGCGTACTCTGGGGCTGGTGGAAGTTGGTGACCAGCATATCCACGAGCCGGAAACGGAAGCCGGGCACGATGATAATCCGCGTGCCGAGTACGAGACTGTCTTTTTGTTGGCTTTCCAGCCAATCAATCAGGGCCTGCAGGGCTTCCTGTGTCGTATAGCGATAATCGCGGGTATAGGGCTCCCATTGGCCGATATCGGAAGGGGAGCCGTCCTCGATACATTTGACGCCCGCATAGTAGAGGGACTCGAGGGTGCGGACGGAGGTTGTCCCTACGGCCACCAGTTTGCGCTTGCCTTTCTGTAAAATCTTCTCCAGCAGGGATTTGCTGACGGCAAAGGGCTCGCGGTGCATCGTATGCAGGGATACCTCGTCGTCCTTGACGGGCAGGAAGGTTCCTGCGCCCACGTGCAGGCAGACGTTCTCCAGTTCGACCCCGTTTGCTTTCAATTCATCCAGCACGCGCTGCGTAAAGTGCAGGCCGGCCGTAGGGGCGGCTACGGAGCCGCGGATGCGGGCGTAGAGGGTCTGGTAGCGTTCTTTATCAATCCCTTCGCTCTCGCGGTTGAGATAGGGGGGGATCGGAATGGTTCCGCAGATCTCCAGCACGCGGGAGAAAGGGGAGCCGTCCACCCAGGAGAAGGCCACGACGGCCGTCTGCCCGTCCCGATGCACCAGTTCCGCCGTCAGGCCCAGAGCCGCTACGCGGGCGTCGTTTTCGGGATTGCAGAGGCGCAAGCGGTCGCCCTTCCAGCGTTTGGCGTTGCCGATGATGCATTTCCAGCGGCAGGAGTCCGTTACGGCGAAATTGACGGCGTATTCGGCAGGGGAGTCCGGCTCCAGGCAGAACACCTCGATGTGGGCGCCGCTCTCGCGTTCAAAATGCAGGCGGGCGGGGACGACCTTCGTGTCGTTGAAAATCATCAGCGCATCGGAAGGAATGACCTGGGGAATTTCCCGGAAAATCCTATCTTTCAATTCAAAACGACCGGGAGCGAGGCGTTTGCAACAAAGCAGTTTGCTTGCGTCCCGTTCCTGCAGGGGATACTTGGCAATCCGTTCTTCCGGCAGGGAATAATCGAAATCGGAGATATGAAGCTCGGGCATCATATTCTTTCAAGGGCTACGACGTTTTCCACATGTTGGGTGTGGGGAAACATATCCACGGGGCGTACGGCGGTAATCCGGTAGGCGGGCCCTTCTTCGGGATGGCAGAAAAGGGCCAGGTCGCGGGCCTGGGAGGCCGGATTGCAACTGACATAGACCATTCGCTCGGGCGCGGCCTTCAGGATGACTTTTGCGACATCGGGGTGGATACCGGCGCGGGGCGGATCGAGAATGACCACGTCAGGGCGCCCGTTTTTGGCGATAAATTCCTCATTCAGAACGTCTTTCATGTCTCCGGCGTAGAAGGTGCAGTTTTGGATGCCGTTGGCGGCCGCATTGATTTTGGCGTCTTCAATGGCTTCGGGGACGTATTCGATGCCTACGACTTTGGCAGCCTTCCCGCTGACGAACTGGGCGATGGTCCCCGTTCCCGTATAGAGGTCGTAAACCGTCTCCGAGCCGCTTAGGGCTGCGAATTCACGGGCAACGCAATAGAGTTTGTAGGCCTGGGCCGTATTGGTCTGGTAGAAGGATTTCGGACCAATCTTGAAGCGCAGGTTTTCCATCTGCTCGTAGATGGCCTCTTCGCCGCGATAGAGGCGGCAGGGGAGGTCTGCAATGCTGTCGTTGGCCTTTTCGTTGATGACGTAGTAGAGCGATTTGATCTGCGGAAAACGCTCGCAGAGCGCGTCCAAAAGGGCTTTTCGGGCCTTTTCGTCCTCATAGTGGAAGACGACGGTCAGCATCACGTCTCCGGATTCATTGCTGCGGATGACCAGGTTGCGAAGCCAGCCTTCCTGAGAACGTATGTTGAAGAAAGTCAATCCGTTAGATAGCGCGTATTCCCGAATGAAGTTGCGGATTTCATTGGAGGGGGAGGGCTGCAGGAAGCAGTTTTCAATGTCCAGCACTTTGTCGAAAAAGCGGCCTACGTGGAAGCCCAGGCCGGGTCGGGACGCGGGGAGGGAGGCTTCGCCTTCCTTCGGAAGTTCGGCTTCGGGGACATATTTCTTGTCGGAGAAGGTGAATTCCAGCTTGTTACGGTAATAAACCGTCTTGTCGGAAGGGACGATGGGGGAGATTTCGGGCACTTCCAGGTGTCCGATGCGCACCAGTTGGTCGATAACCTGCTGCTGTTTGCCCTGAAGCTGCATTTCGTAGGGGAGCGGCTGCCATTTGCAGCCCCCGCAGATGCCAAAATGCTTGCAGAAGGGCTGCAGGCGGTCTTTAGAGGGCTCTACGATGCGAAGAATCAGGCCTTCCATGTAGTTCTTCTTTTTCTTGGTCACGCGGATGTCCACGACATCGCCGGGTACGGCGAACGGAACGAATACGACGGCGTTGTCCACGTGAGCCAGCGCTTTGCCTTCAGCGGCCATCGCTTCGATGGGGATATTTTCGAGGAAAATCTGTTTCTTATTTTTTCCCATAGGTAAGTTAACATAATATAAATTGTGTTTCAAAAGCGCTTTCGGCTTTTCACAGGCACAGATAGGTCATATAGGCCAATCCGCAGAGAAACAGCAACGCCCCCTCAAAACGATTGATTCTACGTTCTTTGCCACAGATTGCTTCCAGCATCAGCAGCAACGATGTTCCGCCGAGAACGGCGTAATCCAAGAGGTTGATGCTCGCTGTGGATAGCGGACGGATCAGCGCAGATCCGCCGAGGATCAGCAGAATGTTGAAGACATTGGATCCGATGATATTTCCGAGCGCCAGCTGACCTTTTCCTTTGATGGCGGCCACAAGGCTCGTTGCCAGTTCCGGCAGCGAGGTGCCGCCGGCCAGGACGGTAATGGCAATGACTTTGTCGCTCAAACCGATGGCCCTTGCCAGTGTCTGGGCTTCCTTTACAAACAATTCTCCGCCGAAAATCAAGGCGCCCAGTCCCAGAATAACCATAGGAATGGATACATACAGGGCTTTGGGCTTTTCCGGCGTTTGATCAGGATTTTCCTCCTTGGGGCCGTTGCCTGCTTTGTCGTCGTGGCGGAATGAATACCATATATAATATAGGAATCCGGCTAGGAAAATAGCGCCGTTTAGTCTTGTAAGTGTATGATTATCAAGTATTCCAAAGACAATGAGCATCGCTGTAACCACGATATTGACCGGGATGTCCCTACGGACGTTATTCTTGGTGACGGCTATCGGTCGTATCAGGGCGCTCAGTCCCAGAATGACAGCCACGTTGAAGATATTGGAGCCGATGATATTGCCGACAGAGATGTCTGCATTGCCCTCTATGGCTCCGATAAAGCTCACGACCATTTCCGGGGCGGATGTTCCCAAGGCCACGATGGTCAGTCCAATCACAAATTCGCTAACGCCGAAGCGTTTGGCTATGGATGATGCGCCGGAAACGATGGCATCTGCCCCTACGGTAACCAATACAAGGCTGACGATGAGTCCGACTATCGTAAGTATCATGTCGAAATTTCTCCAAAATTTATTTGAGGACACAAAAATAGCCAAATTTCCTGAAAGCAGCAGAAAAATCTCTCGACGTGTCCCTTGCTTGCTTTTGATAACAAATGTTAATTCACATCGATAAGTAATACATGTACATGTTTGTAAATTTTAGCAATGGATTATTAACAATACTTACACAAATGTTAAGTGCATATCGTAATTGTTAATAAGGAAAAATAATGATAAAATATATTTATTACATTATGTTGAAAATCAGTTTCTTATATGGTTTTAATCAAGTAAATAATCAAGTCATTTCCGCTGATTTTATCGATATGGGGCTTCCGAGGGTTTTATATCGTGTTAATATCATATGTTAAATAATTAAATATAAATTATTTATTGCTTTCAATTAATGTATGACTACAATATAATTTCCCGCAAAATCCCCTACTGCCCTCTTTTCGTTTGTCGCATTCTGATTTGCATGTGTTGATAATTTTATTTAATTTTGTAAAACAAATCTTAACAAAAATTATCGCCTATGCAGACGCGTCTTTTACAGTTTCTTTCAGCGGAAAATCTCACCCAGGCGGAGTTTGCCAAGAAACTCGGCGTCTCCGGGCCCAATGTAACCCACATAATCAGCGGTAGAAACAAGCCCAGCTATGATTTCCTCCTTAGTTTGGCCAACCACTACCCTGCCCTGAATATGGAGTGGATGCTGCTCGGAAAGGGCAAAATGTACAAGGAAAACGCCCCTGTTTTGCCTCCCGAAGAGCCCGAAAACGGCCTTTTTGACGACCTCCCGGTCGAGAATGAGGATGAAATGGCCTCCACGATTGATATCAATACTTTAGATAATAAGTCACAAGATTCAGCAAATCAGCGAAAAGCGGTTCGCGTAACGATTTTTTACGACGACGGCTCCTTTCAAGATTTATAAACTTTTGCTACCTTTGTGTCCATGATTCTTTGGACGCAAAATATCGATGCGCTTTTCAGGCGGCTTGGCTACCTGTCGAGATTGCGATTCCTTCATCCCCTGCTGCGTCTTTTCTACAAGCGCCACTATGCGAATACCCGCCGCAGTATCTTCGGAATCTCTTTCGACTCCCCTTTCGGTATTGCCTGTGGTTTCGATCCGGATTGCGAACTCTACGATACCCTCTCCAACTTCGGCCCCGGCTATGTTCAAATAGGGCCCATAACCCTTCGTGAGAAGGATGGAAAGGGGGTGGAAGAAGCAGTGGCCAGACTCCGCTTGCAGCATCCGAAGGTCAAGCTGGTCGCCAACATCGTCAAAAGTGACGAGACTTGGGCGGAAGATGCGGTTCAGGCCACCGTCCGGTCTATGGCTCTGCTGTACGATTTTGTTGATATGTTTGTGATTGACAGTAAGATATGCGGCGTGACAGAGGATTTGGATTCGCTCTCGGATATGGTGGAGCAACTCCTTGAAACACGGCGATATTTCGATGTCAAACGTCCCGTATTTATCAATATCACCGCGGGAGCCAGCCGCTCGGAAGTGGACAGTATCATCGCCTATACGATGAAAAGAGGCCTGGACGGCGTGGTCGTAAAGGATTGTTCCCTGGTTGACTATGTCCATGAAAAGACCTCCGGAAATCTGGTTATCATCGCTTCCGGAGAAGGGGTTGGGACACCGGAAATGGCCTATCGTCTGCTTTGCGACGGAGCGAATCTGGTGGAATTTGACCAGGCTTTCCTGAAAAAAGGACCCGTCATTCTCAAGCAGACCAACAAGTTGTTGCACCAACTCAGTAAATAAATGCCCATGGCGGACTCCCCTATCCAAATCCTCCTGGGACGGATGCTGAAAGAGAAACATCTTTCCCTGAGCGTTGCCGAATCCTGTACGGGCGGCAATATTTCCCGCCTGATTACTTCGGTTCCCGGTGCCTCTGAATATTACCTGGGCGGCGTTACCTCCTATGCCAACTCCGTAAAGGAAAACGTCCTGGGCGTTCCGGAGCCCGTTATTGCCCGTTACGGGGCCGTTAGCAGCGAATGTGTGGCAGAGATGGCGGATGGGGTCAGGAGACTGACCGGAAGCGATGTGAGCGTGGCTACATCCGGCATTGCCGGTCCCGGCGGCGGAACAATTGAAAAACCCGTGGGGCTCGTGTGGATAGGAGTCAGCAGTCCGCGGGGTACCCGCACGCTTACCTATCAGGGCTGCACGGAACGGGAACGCAATGTGGTACTTTTCTCCCATGCCGCCCTTGAGGCCCTGCTGGAAGAAGTGACAGCCCTTCCCGGCAAGAACGCATAATCCCCTTTCAGATATGAAAAAACTCGTCGTCCTTTCCGGCTCCGGCATCAGCGCCGAGAGCGGCATCAGCACCTTCCGCGGCGGCGGAGGCATGTGGAACAACTATCGCGTGGAGGAAGTGGCCTCCATCGACGGCTGGTATCGGAACCCCGGCCTGATGATCGACTTCTACAACCAGATGCGGGGCGACTTGAAGCAGCACGAGCCCAACCTCGCGCACAAACTGCTTGCGCAGTTGGAAAAGGACTACGACGTCACGGTCATTACCCAGAACGTGGACAACCTCCACGAGCGGGCCGGCAGCAGCCATATCATCCATCTGCACGGCGAAGTGACGAAGGTGCGTCCCGAAGACTGTTATACGGATTACGACAACTACAGCACCGAATACGTCCGGGACATAGCCTACGGAAGCATTGCTCTGGGAGATAAGGGCGGTCCGCACAACAAGCAGTTGCGTCCGCATATTGTCTGGTTCGGGGAAGCCGTGCCCAACATCACGCCTGCGGCACTGGAAGTCAGCAAGGCGGACATTCTCCTGATTGTCGGCACCTCCCTGCAGGTCTATCCTGCCGCCGGCCTCTCCGCCTACGCCCCTTCCCGCTGTCGCACCTATGTCATCGACCCCGGCGACGTTTCCGCGCCCGGAGCCGTCCACATCAAAGCGGTTGCGACCGAAGGGATGCGCCGGTTCGTCGATTGCATCGGAAAGGAGGGGGACCTCCAATCAATCTGACCGGTAGGGACTATTCCGCCGTTTTGAAGAACTCGACGACAAGGTCCGTGACTTTGCCCAGATGGCGGGTAATCGTATGGTTCTCACCCTCGACGGTGATCAGTTCCGACCGGTCCGGGTATATTTCTCGATAGCGTTCGCTGCACCACATCGGGACAATGGAGTCTTTCGTTCCGTGAAGGATCCGCACCTTTCCCGGATAGGCTTCCGCCGTTCCGAAGATATCCAGCTTCTGCGTGCTCAGAAGGTATTCACGTCCGAGTTTCATAAATCCCCAGCAACGGATGAACTCCGGCGGGTCGGCGGGGTCGAAACGGGCGTTGAAGAATTTGCCGCCCTGGCAGGCCTCCTTGATGACGGCGCCGGGTGCGATCAGCACCATCCTGGAAGGGACTTCCCTCCCCTGGGCGGCCAGCCTTCCGGCCGTCATAGAGGCGATCACGCCCCCCTGTGAGTGTCCCAGGAAACCGACGGAAGACACGTAGGGCAGCGATTTGACATAGTCATAGACGGCCATGGCGTCGGCAATTTCCTTTTCGACGGTCATGTCCTGCATCTTTCCTTCGCTCTTGCCGTGTCCGTTGAAATCGAAGCGGACGGAGGCGATCCCCTCCCGCGCGAGCGCTTTGGCGATGGCGGGCATCGGCGTGAAGTCCTTGCTGGCGAAGATGCCGTGCATCAGGACCACCATCGGACACCGGTCCGTTTCGGGGTTGAAGTGCTCGGGCAGGCTGACTTTGATGGCAATGCCGCCCTGCGGCCCGTGGACCTCGAAATCGCGCGAACTGAGCGTACAGGCCGTCGCGACCCAGAGGAAGAAAGTAAGGAACAGTTGTTTCATCGGGTGGATTTCCATGTTTTACGCGAGGTTCTCCTGCCAGCAGCGCAGGAAGTTTCCGCCGGCGATTTTCGCGATGTCGGATTCATTCCAGTCGCGACGGGACAGTTCCTCGAAAATGAGGGGCATGCGGCTGCAGTCTTCCATTCCTTCGGGGGCTACGCAAATGCCGTCGAAGTCTGATCCGATGCCAACGGCTTCCACCCCGCCCACCTGGGCGGCGTGTTCGATATGGTCCACGATGCGCGTCCAATGCGGTCGGGAAAGTTCCTTCAGGCGGTCCATGGCCGCATACCAAAGCGCACGGCGATGTTTGTCGGCAGGGTCTTCGATAAAGGCGTCCTCGATGTCGGAAGCCCAGTCGTAAAGCCCGCTTCCGCGGATGAGTTTCGAAAAGGAAAGGTCCAGGAATTCCGGATAGAAGGCGATCTGGATCACTCCCCCCTTGTCGGCAATCCGGCGGATGTGTTCGTCGGAGAGGTTGCGGGGATGCGCGCAGAGCGCCTGGCAGGACGAGTGGCTGGCGATAATCGGTTTGGTGGAGATGTCCAGCGCCATGGCAGTGCTGGAAGAGGAGGTGTGCGAAACGTCCACCAGCAGGCCCAGTTCGTTCATCCGGCCGATGACCTGCTCGCCGAAGGGACTGACCCCGTTCCAGCGCGGCTGCGCGGGGGTGCAGCTGTCGCAGATCTGATTGTGGTTGCCGTGGGTCAGCGTCACATAGCGGATGCCCTTTTCGTGGTAGGCGTCCAGCATTTGCAGGGAGTCTCCTATCGGCTGCCCGTTCTCGAGCCCGAGAAACACGCTCAGCAGCCCTTTTCGCTGGTTTTCCAGCGCCTGGTCCGGCGAAACGGCCAACGTGGCGATCTCTTTGTTTTGCTTCAGACAGACATCCACCGCCTGCAGCATTTCTTCCACCTTCTCCCTCCCCTTTTCCACGCTCAGCGAATTGGAGGTATAGAGGGCGAAAAACGCTCCGTCCACGCCGCCGCGGCGCATCTTCGGAAAGTCCAGCTGGGCGTGGTCGTTGTCCTTCGACAAATCCCTCAGCCGCACGAGTTGCGAGGGCGTGTCACAATGTGAATCGAGGACGAACATATCAGTCGGTCACAATTTGTTCCCCGGCGGTTTCCGAGCCGTCGAACATCTTTTTGATGTAGCTGCTCGGGCCCATCAGGACATAATACATACCCGTGTTCAGGTGCGTGCCGTTAGTCTGGTTGTTGGGCGTGAACCGGTATCCTTTGATCCGTTCAATCCCCCAGCTTTCCTTGACCTTCTCGTAATTGGCAATGGGTACGACCTCGTCATAGGCCGAATGAAAGAACGAGAAGGAGGGGTGGACGTTTTGAGAGGGCTGCCAGCCACCGGAGGTCAGGCTGTTGTTTTCCAGGGCGCTTTTCAATGCCTTGAGTTTGGCTTCGGGAACATCCCCCTCGACCGTGCCGTCCCGGAAATAGGCGATCACGCCCGCCTTGAAGCACTGATCGGCCGTACAATAACTTTTCGCCGAGCTGTTGCCGAGTTCCCAGTCGCTGTCATCCGGATAGAGGAGCGTATTTTCGGCATTGTAGGGCAGGAAGGTTTCGGTTAC